>JACNFI010000285.1 GCA_014384665.1 Candidatus Cloacimonadota bacterium | reverse complement strand
TGGATTAAAATTGAAAAATGTTTCACTAATAGCATATAAGAATGATGAGAAATTGGCAGAAGAGTTCGGAGAATTCTATTTTACAGATTTCGGAATAGATGGCTCTGCTGCACTTAAACTAAGTAGTAAAATTAAAGAAGCGATTCTATCCTCTGAATTAAAGATGAAAATAGACTTAAAACCTGCTTTAACTCAATCTCAATTGCATAGTCGTATAATAAGAGAAATTGAGAGTAACGGAAAAATGAGTTTCAATACTTTACTAAAATCACTTTTACCAAAACAAATGATAAGCACTTTTCAAAAATTGTGTAGTATTGAACAAGATAAAAGGATTGCAGAAATCACAAAAAATGAAAGAGAAAGAGTTGTTAATCTTTTAAAAAGCTTTGAGCTTACTATAACAGACACCAGACCTATTTCTGAAGCTATTATTACATCTGGTGGAGTAGAATTAAGTCAGATTAATCAAAAGACAATGGAATCCAAAATTGTTTCTGGACTCTATTTTGCAGGCGAGGTTCTCGATATTGATGGCAATACGGGTGGGTATAATTTGCAAGCTGCTTTTTCTACAGGATATTTAGCTGGGGAATCTGCTGCAAAAGGAAAAACAGATGAAACATACATGTCCCGAAAACAAATCGGGACACCCCATTAAATAGGAAGAGATTTAATCCCAGTGAAATAATTAAAAAGATTTCACGGGACAGGCAGGGCAGGCAAAGGAGAATGAAAATGGCATGTAAGCATTCCCAATCCCCAATTAAATTGGGGAGGGCTTGGGAATGAGAGTGATATTTATTTTCTTTGTGCTCTTTGTGGTGAAAGGTAAAAAAAGTTTAATTTTATGAATAGGATTTTGTTCGTGTTAGTTCGTGTAGTTCGTGGTAAAAAAAGGATTTACATATGAAAAAAATTGACCTACATATTCACACAACTTATTCTGATGGAACATATACTCCAAAAGAGATAATACAGGCTGTTAGAGATTTGGAATTTTCTACAATAGCCATAACTGACCATGATACTATTGATGGATACTTAGCAGCAAGGAGATATGCACGAAAATATGATATTGACCTTATTCCTGCAGTAGAAATAAGTAGTTATTTTCAATCTTATGATATACATATTCTTGCATATTTTATTGATATTCATAATAAAAAATTAACCACTTTACTAAATTTTACACAAAAGGCAAGAACAAAACGAGCAAAGCAGATATTAGAAAAATTAGAGGAATTTGACATATTTTTAACTATGAAGCAAGTTTATGAATTTGTTGGAAACAAAAAAGTTATTAGCCGTCCTCATATTGCTAATGCAATGCTTAAAAATGGTTTTATTGAAAACTATGAAGAAGCTTATTATAAATATATTGGAAATGATTCTCCTGCGTATGTTTGTAAGCCAACTTATAAACCGGTAGAAATTTTTCAAATTGTGAAAGAAGCTGGAGGGTTATCTGTCCTAGCTCACCCTGGTGTTATTAAAAATGACTTTCTCATCCCTGAATTAGTTGAACTAGGATTGGATGGTCTTGAAATATTCTATCCGCTACATACTATTTACCAGAAAAACATTTACTTAGAATTGGCTCATCGCTATAATTTGCTTATAACTGGCGGTTCAGATTTTCATGGCAATAACAAAAAAAATAATGAATTAGGAAGAGTCACACTGAAAGAGGAATATTTGGAAAGACTCAAATCTAAATGGAAAGAAATGAACTGATAAGAATATAACAGTTAGTAGATAATTTCTTAATATATAAGGAAAGTAAGAGGACACATTGACGAAAAAATTACCAGAGTTTTTAAGGACATATTTTTGGGATGTAGATTTTGATAAACTGGATATGGATGCATATCCAAAGTATGTTCTTAGTCGAATACTTGAATATGGTAATGAAAAGGCAGTTAGATGGATGAAGAAAAATTATACCAAAGATGATGTTGCAGATGTTTTATTTAGGCTTCGTAGTGTTTCACCAAAGAGTGCAAACTTCTGGTCAGTTATTTATGATATTGATAGAAAGAAGGTTTTATGTTTACAGAAACATTATTTGGAAATACGAAAAATGCATTGGCCATATTAGGCAACTCACATTTATTAGATAATGCGTATTTAGCTGGTGGAACTGCTTGTGCTTTGCAATTGGGACATAGAATTTCTGTTGATTTAGATTTTTTTACTCAGAAGGAATTTGATTCTAAAGAATTAATCAATTCTCTTAAAAAGATAGGTAATTTTACACTAGAGCAACAAAGTTGGGGAACCGTTCTGGGTACTTTTGAGGATATAAAATTTAGCATCTTTGTTTATGATTATCCAATTTTATTTCCTTATAAGGTAATTTTTGATATCAACATCCTTGATTTAATGGATATATCCGCAATGAAAATAGATGCTATCTCTACAAGAGGAATAAAGCGGGATTTTATAGACCTCTATTTTATGTGCAAAGAAGGAATTTTATTAAAAGATGCATTATCTTTTTATGACCAAAAGTATGGAGAATTATCCTCTAATATTGTGCATATATTAAAAAGTTTGGTCTATTTTATTGATGCAGAAGTCTCAGAGATGCCCAAGATGTTAAAAGAATTACAATGGCAAAAAGTGAAAAGGTTTTTTGAATCAGAAGTTCGAAAATTAGAAAAATCCTTCTTTGGAATAATCTAGAAAATAATGCAAATAAAAAAACTCAACCTGCTTGAAACTTTTGAAACAAACACCTATCTCCTCTGGGATAAAATCGAAAAAGTCGGTGCTGTTATTGACCCTGCAAATAAAGCTGAAATAATTTTTAAAGAGTCCCAGAGACTTGGATTTAAAATTAAATACATAATTAATACGCATGGTCATGGTGACCATATTGGAGCTAATGGAAAATTGAAAGAGCTTACTAATGCTGAGATCTGCATTCATAAATTAGATAATGATAAATTAAAAAGTCCAGAACTGAATTTTAGTATCTTCTTTGATTATAATGTGACATCTCCATCAGCAGATAGATTTTTAGAAGATAATGAAATTATTAATATTGGTTCTGAACAATTAAGAGTATTACATACTCCCGGTCATTCTATCGGTAGTATATGCTTATTGGGTAATGGTTTTTTAATAAGTGG
>JACNFI010000284.1 GCA_014384665.1 Candidatus Cloacimonadota bacterium | reverse complement strand
GGAACTTGTTTGAAAATTCAGTGGGATTTTATAAATTAAAAATTTGTATATTATGGAACAAAAAAAGGAATGTAAAGTAAAAGAAAACATAAAACAATGTAACTGCACATATCCCTGTGATATCTTCAAGCCGAAAAAACAAAAAGATTAAGAAATTGAACACCGAGCAAGGATTAACGATTTAAGATTTAAGAAACAAAGACCGAATGAATAAATTTGATTTAGAAGAACGATTAATTGAATTTTCAGCTTTAATAATTGAGAGTGTAAATTTACCCTGTGAAATAAATCGGAGATTTAGCTTTGCTATTTCACAGGGTGAATGCCGAATTCAAAAGCTGGAAATCAAAGGCGTATAAATGATTAGAATCAAAAAAATAGTTATAATTTTGCTTATTTCTTTAATAATACTTCCAATAATAATTGAAGCAAAAGCAACATATCCAAAACCGACAGACTTTGCCAATGATTTTGCCGGTGTCCTGTCTCCCGATGTATTAAGAAAAGTAAACAATATTGCAATAGAATTAAAGCAGAAAACCGGCTTTGAACTGGCTCTTGCAATTGTTCCTGATATGCAAGGTGAAGATTCCTATACTTATGCAAATAAACTTTATGAGAAATGGGGTATTGGTTCCCAAAATGATGAGGGTTGTTTACTTTTTATTTCAAAAAAGGAACGAAAGTTGAAAATAGAAGTTGGTTATGGAGCAGAAGGATTTTTGCCTGATGGATTGGTTGGTGAAATTGCAGATCAATATATTGTTCCATATTTAAGTAAAGACGAATATATCTCTGGTGTATTAAATGGCATTGCTGCTATTGCTAATATTACAGCTATGCATTATGGGGTTCAACTCACTGGAATTCCGAAAGGACTGGGTGGTGGTGTAAGGTCTTCTAAAATCAATTTTATTAGACTTATTATTGGCTTTATTATTATATCTCTTTTTCTTGGAGGAAGGATGGGTTTATTTCCTTTCCTGCTTCTTGGAGGTTTAAGCGGAGGAATGCGTGGAGGAGGCTGGTCAGGTGGTTCTGGGGGATTCGGAGGATTCGGAGGTTTCGGTGGAGGACTTAGTGGTGGTGGAGGTATTGGAAGGAGTTTCTGATGCAATGGTACTTTATTATTTTAATATTCTTTCTTAATATCTTGCTTGGAATTTGCTTGTTCTATTCTTTTCTTATAATATTTTTTCATCCAAAAAAGAAAATAAAGATTTTCTGCATAACCCTGCCTCAAGGGCTTCTCTACATACTGAAAAACAAATTGGTTAATTATATTTCCAAACAGTTTGAAATTTATATTGAATCAAGCAAAGAGGAATTTGAGAATTCTAAAATAGAAAAAATCACAAAAAAACTATCTCATAAAATCATTGAAAAGGTTGAAAAAAATAAGTGGTTCAAATTACTTCCAGATTTCATTGGAAATCCAATTTTGAAGTTCATTTCAGATATATCATATTACTTTTTTGAGGAATTGCTGACAAATTTTACACCAAATCTTATCAAAAAATATAAGATGAAAGAAAAGATTTTTGAATTTTTCTCCAATAGAAATATTGAATTTATTGAACTAAAAGCAAAATTGTATCTTACAAAACCAATGGCAATAATCGGCGGAATTTTAGGACTGATATTTGGTATTTTTAATATGATTTTACTTTTGATTTTTTAGAATTGGAAGGATTTATGAAAAAATTTTGGTTGCTAATAATACTTATTTTGGTTTTCTTGCAACTTTCTGCGGAATCGTTTGACATTCACCAGATTATAGAGATTGGGCTAAAAAATTCCTATGATATAAATACGAAAAATTATTCCCTGCGAACTGCAAAGCAAAATCTATATTCTTCATATTTGAATTTTATTCCTACTACAAGCTATAATATTTCACGCACAGAAAGCCAGAATAGTATTGAGAAATCTGGATATATCTCAATCTCTGAGTCGTTTTCAAGTAATGATAGTAGATATTTTTACACGAAAAAATCCCTTTCATCATTAAGAAAAAGTAAGATAGATTTGCAGATAACAAAAAAAGAAACTGTTTTTCAAATTATACAATATTTTCTTAATGTATTACAAAACCAAAAATTATTAGATGTTGCCAGAAAAGTGGTAGAGATTTCTATTCAAAATTTTGAAGAAACCAGAATTCTCTTCTCTCATGGAAAAGTATCAGACCTTGATTTGCAACAATCTGAGATAAACCTTTCAAGAGCAAAGATTGATTCATTAAAGGCAAAAAATGTTCTCAAAAAAAGCATAATGGATTTATGCTCCTTGATAAATATTGAATACGAAAAGAATTATGAATTTCCAGAATTTGATTATGAATTCCAGAATTCAAAGGATTTTACTTTTTCTGAAGACAACAATCTTTCTATAGATTCTGCTATTGAGAATTGGAAGCAGGCAAAGATAGATTATACTAAGAATAAACTAAATTTTTTACCGAGCTTTTCTTTTTCCATTAGCAAAAATTTCACCTGGAAAGAGAAAAATATTCTTGATTTTGATAAAAAATCTTCTCCGCTGAAATACACACTTTCTCTTTCATATCCATTGCTCAGCCCAATCACAAATCTTCCTACAAACCTGAAACATAAATATTCTCTCAAGCAAAACCAATTGTCTTTAAATGAAACAAGAAGAAAACAAAAACAGAATTTTGTATTTCTTTTATCCGATTTTCAGCAATTACAAGAGAGTTTAAAACTGGCAGAAAAACAGGAAGAACTTGCAAAACTTTTTTTCAAGCTTACAAATGAAAAATATATATTAGGTCAGGTTGATATTACCGATTTAGAAAATGCTCGGAAAGAACTTTTCCAAAGTTCAAAAGACAGAATAATAGAATATTATGAACTTATACTGACCCAGGAAAGATTAAATTTAATAACTAATTCTAAAATGCTAAACCGATATTAAGTCACTCAAGTTTCGCAGGAGATATTATAACAAGTAAATTTGAGTCTGTCCGTAAACTCCCTTGCGAATGGTCCCCAATTAAATTGGGGATAGACCTTCGCAATGGTTGAGACATACAACCATTACGGAGGTTTCGCAAGCTTAACCATCCGTAAGGTTTTAAAATACCAACTTTACCCCGTTAGATAATTATATATCATA
>JACNFI010000283.1 GCA_014384665.1 Candidatus Cloacimonadota bacterium | reverse complement strand
TTGTTCTCCTTTTAATTTTGATTATTAAATTATAAAAACTATTTAAGAAAGTAGCGGTTATGTGCATAATAAAAGTGAGCAGCTACGATTTTAGAAAACATCAAATTTTTCCTTTGATCTTTTGTTAATTTTAAAATCAATTTTCTTTATTAATTTATGTATTTTATCTTTCTCGAAATAAATATTAAGAGTCTCTTTATTTAGATTCCATTCTGACAAAACATAATAATTTACTAATGATTTTGGCATTGGAATTTTCACATTCAGAACATTGACATATGCTCCGATTTTCTTATTTTCAGATACTTCTTTAACCTGTCGGATGAAGTATACCTTCGGACTAAAATTTCTTTTCTGATGATTTTTTTCAGGTCTTTTATATCCTGTATATCTTTGAGAAGAGTGATTAAATAATTCTAGTTTATCATCTATTTCTTTCAAACTTTTAAAATCGAATCGATTCCAAAATTTCTTTGAAAATACTGAATTATTACCTTCTATTGATGCTTGGGTAAAAGGTTTTCGAGGAACAGCAAAAACAGGTATTACATTATTTTTTAGTAAATAATTCATTGAACGCGAGATATTTCTCTTGCCGGAAGCACTGCCTATGAAAGCTAATCCATTATCCAATTTAATAACATCAGGCTTCTCAAAAAGTCTGAAAAATTTATCCGTTTCTGTAATAAAACTATCTGATGTTTGACCCTCTATTCGCTTATAATACCTAAGTCTTGGCTCTTTCTTAAAGGAAAATCCAATAAAATTTACAGGCTCTGATCTGCAATGAATATATTTCTTACCAATAAAATCAACTTCAACTACTCTATCTCCTAATTGATTATAGATTGTGTGTTCGGGATAGCAAAGATATTTTGCTGCTCCTTTATACTTAATCTTTCTTTTCTGTACTAATCCTAACTCAGACAAATACTTTCCTATTGTTCTTAGTGGTGGTGAAACTTCGTCAGAATATCTTCTTCTCCACTCTTGTTGAATAGCTGTTGCACCAATATAAAACTCGAAAGAATCATTCTCAAGATACAATCTAATATCTCTTATCCTCTCTTTGATTTCTTTATCCCATTTTCTTACCCTTCCTTTTTTCCAACCTCGATTATCAATTGTGAAATCCTGCTGCTCTGACTGTGTCCATCTTGCAACAAAATTTCTTGATACTTTCATATCACAAGCAAGCATGCTTTTTGAAATCTTATGTTTGAAATATAATTCATTAACCATCTTTCTTAATATAAATAATTTTTTTCATAATTTCTTCTATTATTCTAATATTTTCCTGTCAACTTAGACAATTTCTTGTTGCAAATTTGATGCCTTGCCTGCTCACTTTTATTATGCACATAACCGTTATTCTTTATTTTTAGATATTTCAGGAGATATTATTAATAACGGAAGTTGGATAAATTCAACTACATATTTAAATGGAACGATAAGCCAAACCATAACCATTCAGGATGCTCATGAATTAACCGGAGATGTCAGGTTCGATTCGGATATTCTTACAGCACCATACCAGTGGAGATTTAACGGTTCAAATCTCGATGATACTGATTTTATCGGTGAAACTACCTCTCAATTGGATTGGAATGTTCCGGTAGCCAGCGGTTGGTTCGGAACTTTCGATTGTAATACCGGGGGAGGATTATCACGGGATATAATCGTTACCCAATCAAGTTCAGCACCAGGAATTCCTCAGAATCTTAATATATCGATTGTCGGGTCAAATGTCGAACTCGATTGGGATGATGTTGCCGAAGCAACTTCCTACACAGTTTATTCCGATTCTGATCCTTATGGAAGTTTTGGAACAATAGAATATATAGGAGCAGCATCAGAATGTTCTCTTCCGATTCCTGGAGATGAAAAATTCTATCGTGTGACAGCTAGTAATTAAATAAAGCAAGACTTGACTTAAGAGGAGCAAAGTCTCGTAAATTTTCCGAAAGTTAAGAATTGCGATCATAAATATTGCTGATTGTTTCTTTCAGTGGAGTACTTACATGACCACGAGTAATGTATGTTCTTTTTTACAGTGTATTGTCTACTCACCTGCTCTTTGATAGTATTAATGTGGGCAGGTGTCTTTTTGTGCCAAATTATTAACTACATTGACAGTTTATTTATGTTTTTCATAATTAGAAAAATTTTTTCAGGAGGTATTTCTTATGAAAAGAAATCAAATGCTTTTTTTACTTACTCTATGTCTGCTGATATGTTTCAGTTCGTCGTTATCAGCGTTAGTAACCATCGACTATACTTATAATGTCACAAGTAACACGACTATCAATGACGATGTTCTTATCACATCGAATGGAATCGTGCAAAGTTCCGGTTGGGATTATTGGCTCACCGTAAATGGTTCTATCACAAACGAAGGAATAATCAGGAACGATCCCGTTGGTTATAGTTTGTTTGTTAATGTTTCAGGAAATATTATCAATAATGGAACGTGGAGCTGTCGTAAAACTTATTTGAGCGGTTCTTCCCCAAAACACATCTCTTGCGGTTCTACCAATAACTTTTCCAGTTTTTATTTTTATAATAATAGTGAACCGAACATTATTGCAGATTCCGACTTGAACTTTGTTGGAGCACAAATCGATTTTCAAAATAACGGTTCTCTCGATATTTCATCAGGTTACAATCTTTCTATTTCCGGTGGATATTTAGTTCGTACAACTGTCATTGGAGAAACTTCTTGCGAACTTTATATGGATAATAATGCTTACTTGACCGATGTTATTATCAGCGATATTATTCTTACCGGAACAACCAACATCGGTTCCAACATAGTAACATTCCAAAATAATCTCATCAATAACAATATTTTGCAAAATTCCGGCTATAATTATGACGTGCATATCGAAGGAGATTTCACCAATAACGGAACTGTCAGGAACAATCCCGGTGGTTATAGTTTGAGAGTTTATGTTTCGGGAAATGCTACCAACAATGGAATATGGAGCTGTCATTTTACTTATTTGAACGGTTCTTCCCAACAACACATCTCTTGCGGTTCTACCGATAACTTTTCCAGCTTATATTTTTATAATAATAATTCGCAGAACATTATTGCAGATTCCGACTTGAACTTTGTTGGAGCACAAATCGATTTTCAA
>JACNFI010000282.1 GCA_014384665.1 Candidatus Cloacimonadota bacterium | reverse complement strand
TTTTTATTGTATTTGGATATTCTTATCCAAATATCTATAAAGTTTTTTTGTTGAAGATAGTCTTAAAGGCAAAATTGAAGGAATAGAAACAAGTTTGTATTCAACATTGTATTTACCTTCTTCTTCGATGAATTTATAGGGAATTTTCTCAATAATCGCACCTTGAACGATTTCATCGATAACTGAATCCACTATATCAATTTCAACTTCTTGAATTTCATTTGGCGAGTAAACTGTCACATCTACCAAATCATCGGATTGACCTAAATATAAAGGTCTTTCAGGGAATTTTAACGCATTGAATATCTTATTAATTGTGTATTCATCACTTCCTAAAAAGACAGTGTATTCAGGATTAACTACATACTCACGAAACATTGGTGAAGATGGATAGTTTCGAATAGGTCGATTTTTATTCTCTTTCAACTTCAGTATTTTTGCCATTTCAGTATTTTTAAAACCAAATTTTTTTACAGCAATCCCAATTTTTATTGTATCTTGAAGAGAATAATCATCTCTTTGCAATCCTAATGCATTAGCAATCATTCCTCTGATTGTAGTAAACGGTGGTATGGTGTAAGTAAGTATCAAACTTGTTGAATTTGGTTTCCTGAAAGTTGAAAAGTATAAAACCTCTATATCAAAAACTAGACCTTTCATTGCTGATTATCATTATTTTCTTCAAGTTTTTGAACTAATTTTTTTATCACATCACTGGGAGTTAAAATTTCTAAATCCAATTCTTTTGCTTTTGACTTTATTTTAGTTTCATTAGTTAAAATACCTGGCAATAAACCAAAATAAATATCACAATAATCTTTCATATCTTCTATAACCGCAGCAAAACGTTCTAAATTTAGATTTTTTTCTGCATCAATTTCAAAAGCTTTTTGTAATCTGTGACTATATCTTGTTTGAGAAGCCCCAAGAATTATATCCGGTGTGAAATCAGTAAGAAGTCTGGATTGCTTTGAATAATCACTGATAAATTGGATTCCCTCTAATACACTGATTATTCTTTGCTTTCTTTCATCATCATTTATAAATGAATTCAAATTCAAAACTTTTGATTTTTCATCAAGCTCTTCATTAGTTCCAACTCTTCTTATATCGATTGATACACCGCATTTATAAATATTTATTCCCAATTCAACATTTACAATATCGCCTTCCGTTTTTTCTCCAACTGCTTTATGTTTTTTTCTTGTAAGAAAATCAATTGTTGAATTATCCTCAAGTGGAAGTAAACCCATTGCAGGTGAAACCTTAACAGGAGAGACTCGAACACCTGCACCCTCTCCTTTTTTGGGTAACATATAACCAAATAGATCACAGTTCATACATTTTTCTTCATCACCACAATTTTCTCCTTTGTCGTTTGGAGTACACATAAAATTCTTTTCAGGTAAATCTCTTCTTACTGCTTCTCTTAAATAAAATCTCATTGCTTGTCCGCTAACATACGGATAATCGATTCCATTTTTTAGATATTTTTTTACATCGACTAAATTCGTTCCACCTTCACCTGAATTCAAGTTAGTTAAATCTGTTTGGCTTAACCAAACCAGTTCGATACCTTTGATATTATTCATTTGTTTTCTCCTCTTTTTTACTTTCTATTTTTCTTCTTAAACTTGCATAAATTAAAATAATGTTTTTTGTATCATAAAAAAATTGTTTGCCATCTTTGTCATCATATTTTTGAATTATTAATTCAGCAATCTTTTCGATAGAACTTTTATAAACTTTTCCAATTTCTGATTCACTATCAATAATGTTTCTTCTAGTAATTTCTTGTAGAGCAGCTAAAAAACCAGAAGGGGTTTTTGACTTCTCCAGTTTAAAGAATAAACTGATTCTTGTACCTATCAAATTTGCAATTGACTGACTTGCCATTTGCAATGTTTTAAGATAATCTTCTTTGTTTTCAATATTCATTTTTCTAATCCTCCATATTTTTATTATTTTTTCTAAAATATCAAAAGCATCTTTAGGAATACCTATATGAACACCTTTCCCAGGCAAGAAAGCATTGCAAAATAAATTAAAGTTGTTTTCTGTGATCGCCTGACAAAGCTGTTCGTGTAAAATTTGTTCTCTATCAAAATCTCTAATTCCCTTTTTGGGATCATTGTAGAAAGCATAAAAAACTTTTACGAATTCACGATAGAATAAGCACTTTTGTTTTAAAATCAGTTCATAAAATAAATTAAGAATCAATTCATCAAATCTAATCTCAAAGTATTTTGGATTTTTAACAGAACCTGCTGGAATTTCAATAATGAACCAGTGATTTGCTTTTTTATCGGGTTGAATATTTCTGATCAGATTTTCATAAAAACTTATAAGTGTCGAATATTTACCGGGTGGATTTTCAACATCGTTTCTATCAATATCAATTTTAATGTTCGACCATCTTTTCTCATTATTAAGAATTCCATTATAACTTTTTTTCAATTTTATTAATTCATCGATATTATTCATTTGAGGAAGAATTATAATATTTTTTTTAGTTGGAATACTCCTGTAAATTAATGAGTCATCTAACCACTCTAATACACCTAAAAGATAACAATGCGGACAAATATCCGAAACATATTCGGTTAATTTTATTTCTTTTCCTGATCTGATTCCACTTAAACTTTTTATTTTCGTAACAAATGGATATGAAGCTTGCTGTAACTTCTTTATATTTGATTTGAATTTTCTTCCACAAAAGAAACATATTTTATTACCCTCATCTAAATTTTTATAAACGGATGATATTATTTCTTCAGTTTTATTCGCATCAAAAATATCTTCCTTTAATGCTACCTTACCGCCGATTTTCTTTTTCTCTTGAATAAGAATATAATCTTTCTTAATTTCCTTTTTTTCTCCTGTTTTTTTATCTTCTACACTAACAATTAAATTCTGTATTTTGCTTTCTATTGCGTTACTTAAAGATTTGATAAATTCGGGCTTATCTGAAATCCTATAATGAAATTCATACGAATTAATAATAAATTCATCAATAATTTCTTCATCCTCATCATCTTCTTTTATGCTTTCAAGAATTTTGACAAAAGTTGATAATCCGTTATCAAGCCAAACATCATTGAATTTTTTAATTTCTATTTCCATCTATTTCTCCTACTTACTAAAG
>JACNFI010000281.1 GCA_014384665.1 Candidatus Cloacimonadota bacterium | reverse complement strand
CATATGCACCTTCGGTGCGTCAATTGACAGCGAAGCGTTTTGACAGCGAAGCGTTATGACAATGATTGAAAAAAAAAGTAGTAACTTACCTGCGACAAATTTAGTTTTATACAGTCTTCTACTTATAATAACTCCATTTTTATTACTGCAGAATTATTTACAATCAGCAATTGGTATCTTTTCCAGATTGCATTTTAATATTTTAGGGATTGAAATCCCCTATCTCCTAATTGTTGTCATAGTTTTTATTGTTAGTATTGTTGTGATTCATCGTCACCAACTAAACTATTACCACCTTTTTTCCTGGTTAGTTGTTATACTTATGTTAATTTTAGGACAACTTTCCACAGATTACTATTTCAATCATAGATTTTATGACCTCCAACATAACTGGCATTATATTGCTTATGCAATCTTTGCTTATATAATGTATAGATTTCTAAAATCTAAACAATTTCCTCCAGAGCGAATTATTCTATATACATTCATTTCAGCACTTTCTATCTCAACATTTGATGAGTTTATACAAATTCCCATTTCCAGCCGTATCTTTGATATATGTGATATTGCAAAGGATGTATGGGGAGCAGTTATGGGAATGGTTGTTATCTTCTTTGTTATTGAAAAAGGAAAAATAACCAGCAATGGCTGGAAAATAAGACAGGAAAAAATCCGTGAATATTTTAAACATCCGTTTTCTCTTCTTTTTCTTGAAGCTGTTCTTTCCTACATCCTTCTCTGTATTAGTTCTATACTCTCGGATATTATGTATTGGAAAATTTCAATACTCATTATTATTGGTTTATTTATCATCTTTTTTTTCATTCTACATAAATCACAAAATAAAACTTGCAGAATAATATTCATTACTATATTTATCATCATAATTGTTCAGGGATTTTTCTTTATCAAATACCATAAAGATAACATAGTTTACAATACCTATGGGCTTACAGTTTACAAAGGTATCCCCATACCGTTCTTTGATATTATGATATATTCAAATGGCACTTTCAGACTTGTGGATAAGAAACATTATTTTAATAAACGGGATTTACTGACAATCTATGGTCATGCATCTGATATACTGCTCATTGGCAGTGGAAGTAATGGAAAGGGTGGTAAGGGCTTTCCTGAACAAAAAGAGGTGCAGTTCATATTTAACACGAAAACAAAAAAACCTCTTCAGGTTATTGTATTAAAAACTCCTGAAGCATGCGAAGAATTTAACAGATTAAAAAATAAAGGATATAATGTGCTTTTTATTTTACACAATACCTGCTGAAAGAGGCAAAAGCCAGAAAAGAAAACCAATATCGCCAACACTTGAAGATAAGATAATAAGACATTGTCTTTTTATTATTTGGGGATTGCTTTTTGTTTTCGGTGCTTTATCTATAATTAAACCAACCTGGCTTCTTAGTATATCTAATCCTGGCAAGAATACAGAAGCTCTTGATATCAAAAATATTGGGGACCAGTTTCTCAGAGAAAAAAATTATAATATGGCTGTGGTTGCATATAATAAAGCACTTAAAATTAAACCTGATATGTATTCAGCACTTGGAAATTTAGGCATAGTCTATTCCAAAACTGGACGATATGATATGGCAATTAAAGCTTATAAATATCTACTTAAAAAAGACCCAAAACAACCTGACAAGGCTTACCATAATCTTGCGGAATTGTATGAAAAAAAAGGAGAAATAAATAAAGCTATAGAATATTACGATAAATTATCAAAATCAGCACCATTTGCTTTTTACGCTTATAACAAGCTTGGATTCCTCTATCTTAAAAAGAAAGAATGGGAGATGGCTATTAAAGCATTTCAGAATGCTTTAAAAAATAAATATACTATGAAAATATCCTATGAAGGCATGTTAAAAAGAGACCTTCAGCGATATTCTGAAAATCCAGAAATAAGTAAAGAAATACAAATTCAAATTGAGAAAGGATTGACAAAAAAAGAGATTGAACATTACGATAATAATATATTTGAAAAAATGCTTAATAGAGATACGGAACTTGCAAAAACTCATAATTTTATTGGCTTTGCTTTTAATATGAATAATGATTTTCAAAATGCAATTTATCATTATAATTTGGCACTTCAAATATGGCCTAAATTCAAGGAAGCATTGAAAAATCTAAATTCAACTAAGGCTAAAGTGAAAGGATTTGAGTCGTGAGCTGTCAGGAATTCATCCTTCGTCCCAATTATATCGGGACTATGAAGAATGGACCATTTCCCAACAGTTATTTATTGTCATTCTGAGTCCCCGATTCTTATCGGGGACGAAGAATCTATTGAATGTTTGAGATTCTTCACTCCGTTCAGAATGACATTTATAGATAATACAAAAATAGTTAGTTCCAGACAAGATAATATAAAAAAATACAAAACAGGAATACCCCCAGAATTTTAAAGTAGAATTTAGAAATAGTTCTATATATAAAGGATTTATAGAGGATTTGAATTGAAAAATTTGTTTATGATAGAAACCCACAAATTTACCCCGTGAGATATTCAAATCATATCTTACATTTTTCTAATAATATAATTATCTAACGGGGTGAATTTGTGGGATTAAAAGTTCAAAGAGGTTTACAACTGTTTCAACAGTTTCTCTAAATAAATAGAAAACCGTTGAAATGGTTAATAGAAGTGCATTTGTTCTATTTTCCCACGAATGAAGAGGCTGTGTCAAAATGGAAATATATCGTATTAACACACCCCTAAATCCCCTCTTTTTAGAGGGGACTTTGTGGAATTCCCCTCTTGAGAGGGGTGTTCCGATAAATCCACCGAAGGAAGATTTATCGGAACGGGGGGTGTAATTCTTGTTTTTACACACCCTCTGAATTCGTGGGCTTCTTTTAATTATTTTTTTTGCTTACTAAAATAAAACAATTTATCTGAAAATTTTTGGGGTATGAATAAAAAAATAAAAAAAAACTTGACAGAGTAAAATGAAAGAATTTTTTTTTGTATAAGTTTTTATAACTTTTTATCAACAAGATAGTTAATATTCAAAAGAACATAAGCAATGAAGAGAAAAATTACTAAAATTAGTTCAAATAATAATTGTTACGAGTTACGGGTTACGGGTTACGGGTTACGGGTTACGGGTTACGGGTTACGGGTTACG
>JACNFI010000280.1 GCA_014384665.1 Candidatus Cloacimonadota bacterium | reverse complement strand
TTTTTCTTACCATCTCTTGTCGTCGTGCTTAATTTATATGGCATTAGTCCTCCTTAAATGCTTTCTCTAATCTAAATATTCTTGCTTTCATTTTTTGTCTATCTTTCATTTCCTGGTAATCAAAATAATCCCATAATATTATCTCTGCATCTTTGAATGTTTTAATACCAAAGTTGGCTAAATACTTTTTAGCTTCTCTTATATCTTCTTCGGTTGCTGATGGTCTTGTTAATCTTCCCAATTCATTGGCTAATCTTTTTTCTGGTATTATTTTTAGTTTATCTTTCATTTCTTTAATATCAAGTTTTGTTAAAATAGGTTCTTTACGATTTAAATGTAATTTCACAGTCTTACTATTAAACCAATCTTCAACTTTTTTATTATATTTTTTTATCTCACCATAAGGGTTTCTACCTAATTTTTTTAAATAACGATATAACTTATCCTGTTTATCTTTTAATTGATATATTTTACTAATAATCTCTTTTTTTTCATTCCATTTTTCATCTCTTGTAACTCTTAATCCCATCATAACAAATGGTAAGGCATATTCTGTTGGGACTTCCTTTTCTTTTGCTCTTCTATATATTCCTGTCATAATAGGAGTTGTAGCAATCCCTGTTTCATAAGCAAGTAATTGAAACATTTGTTGTAATGTTGGATCTGTTACATCTACTACATTATCATTTTTCCAATCCACAACTTGTTTTCCTAATGCAAATCCTGTTACATCATATATTATTCTTGCAGATGGAGCTGCCATACCTCGCAATCTTTTAACTAATGCTTTGACAATATTTTGTGGTTTTCCTTTTATGATAGGATCTACCAATATATTCCAATAATCCCTGTCATAAGTTAACATATCTATCATAACGGGCATATTGTCTTTATCAGTTAATCCCGTATCAATTTTCCATAAATTTCTTATATCATTTATGTTTTCAGGTTTTTTCGGAGATTTACCTGTTAGCATTAAAGTCCCTGTTGTTGCTAAAATCAATTTTAACAATAAACTTTGAATTAAGGCTCGTCTTGATCTGCTACCTTGGCCCTTTACTATTTCTTCAAAAGAAGTATTACCTTGTGCTGCTGATTTCCATATAGTTCTCATATTTCCTTCAGCATAACCGGGAGCTAAATATAACAATCTTAATACACTTGTCATTGTTCCACTTCTACCAAATAATGATTCATTCATCATTCCATAAAAATTCTGTCCTTCTTTTATAATCTCTAATTTCTCATAATCAGTTAATTCTCTACCTAATTCTATTCTTTTTTTATTACTTTCATAAGCATATTTATGGAATTTTAAGGTAGGAATATATTCTCCAAATAACCAATCAACATATTTCGGTGGTAATCCAATAGAATAATGTAACGAAGTCCCAAATAAAGCTTTTATTACTTTTCCTTCTTTATATAATCTTTTTATATTATTTAAATCTATCTTTTTTAATGTTTCGTGGATTATTTTTCTTGATTCTGCTTGTAAACTTCGTTCTGAACTTCCTCCCATAGAAACATAATCTTTATATAAATCAGTTTTTTTTAATTCCTGATTTAATCCCT
This sequence comes from Candidatus Cloacimonadota bacterium, assembly GCA_014384665.1. GTDB lineage: Bacteria > Cloacimonadota > Cloacimonadia > JGIOTU-2 > JGIOTU-2 > JACNFI01. The sequence continues at coordinate 1,592 of JACNFI010000280.1, read as the reverse complement.
TGAATGATTTAGCAATTGAAACAAATCCACCTTCTTTTTTTATCATATCTGTTATTCTGGTATCAACTATTGACTGGACAGATACATTCTGTTGGTGAAAAGTAGATCCTAAAAATTTACCAAATTGAATAATTCTATTTACTTTTCTTAATATATTTAAAGGTTTTGATCTTGTTACTGCATTAATTGATATTAAATTATTTATTACTTTTGCTAATGAAGGTTCAAATAAATATTTTTCAAATAGTCTATCTTCTATATGCGTCCATCCTAATTTAGTTTTTCCTTCCATTTCTTGTGATAATTCAAAAAACTTTTTTAGTCTTTTATCAAATTTGTCCTTTTTATCATAAAATGATTGTTCTCTATACCATCTATTTATATGATCTCTTAACTTTTCTTTACCAATTTCCTTGATTGAATGTTCTTTAAATGATTTTATATCTATTGAAGCTCTTGCCAATCTTCCCAATGTAGGCGGTAATATTCTTGTCATAAATAAATCTTTATTTTTATCTTTTATAAAATCTTCCCTTAAATCTATTAATGATTTATAATAAGCAATATGAGATAGTTCTTGTTTTAAATTAGTTATCGGATTCCAATTTACTAATTCTAACCCAATACCTGCTGCATCTGCTGGTGTTGGTATTGTTTTTTGTTTCAAAAATTTTAATGTATGAGAACGATGTTCTCTAAAAAATATTTTAGATTTATTAGTTCTTTTATATAATCCATAAAAATAATCTTCAAAATATTGTAATTCTAAATCCTTAAATACTAAATTTCTATATTTATTTACCACATCAGCTAATTCCTGAATCTGTTTCATAAAATTAGAATATTTTATTAATGATATTGGTATTTTACTTAATGCTTCTCTTCGTGCTTTTTTCCCAGCTGGTGTTTGTGCTGGACTCCTAAAAATAACCATAAAATTTTTTAAATCCTTTTGAGAATATTCATGAAAAAATTCTTCTAACTGTTCTACATTTTTATCTATATCATTAAATTGTTTTTGATTTATTTTTAATCTCATATAGGCAGGATAATGATAAAATCTTATTGCTCTTGCCGTTAATCTTTCTCCAACTTTACCTAACTTTTCAGTTAATATTTTAGTCGGTTCAACTGCTTTTAAAAAGATATTTCTCAATGGTTTTGTTATTTTTCTAACTATTTTTCTAACAGGTAAACCTGCATATAATAAATCTCTGTGTTTTTTTAATTTCCCCTCAACATCCTCAACAATTTGTCGCACTCTTTCTGGTGTTATATTGATTGCCTTTGCTACTGATACATAGGTCTTTTCTTTACCTGTCTCATCAAATCCTTTAACTTGTCTAAATATATTTTCATCTCTTTTGCTTAATTTTAATGCTTTAATTGCTTTATCTATTCGTTCTACTTGTTCTTTTGTTTCTAATACTTTTTCTGGTGTTTTTGTTTCAGAAACTGTTTCTTCAACTAATTTAACAGAAGGTTTCTTCCTCATTAATAAATCCGAAATCTTTGATTTTATTCTGTTTTCAAAAACATTTTTTATTGTGTCTTTCCCCTTTTCTATTTTTCCACTTAAATAATCTTCAACA
>JACNFI010000279.1 GCA_014384665.1 Candidatus Cloacimonadota bacterium | reverse complement strand
ATGAATAAAATCTTCACAAAAGATGAACGCAAAATCATCGTCTTCATGATTGGTTTTCTTGCGGCTGGTTTGATTATTGTAAATGCACAAAATTTTCTAAATATAAAAAAAGATGATGAAGCACTTGCAGATAGCCTGAAAATTGTCATTGAAAAATCTCACTCTATCCCCAAAATCAATATAAATGAAGCAGACATTGAAACTCTGTCTGAATTGCCAGGAATCGGACCGGCAAAAGCAAAAACTATTTTTGATTATCGCGAGAAAATTGAAGCATTCAAATCTTTAATTGAGCTGACAAAAGTAAAAGGAATTGGCAAAAAAACTCTCTTAAAACTTCTCCCCTATCTTGAAATGATTGGTGATTCCGCAGAAGTGAAGGCATTCTTGACTAAAGATAAATCAATAAAAATTTTAGGGAAAATTAATATCAATTCTGCCTTCAAATCTCAATTGATGTCTCTTCCTGGCATTGGCGAAGGTAAAGCAAATGCAATAATTGAATATCGCAAAACTAATGGTCCTTTTAAATCTATAGAAGAGATAAAAAATGTGAAAGGAATTGGTGAGAGCATTTATCAAAAGATAAAAGATAAAATTGAGGTATCTAAGAAAAATTTAGTAGAAAGTATTAAGAACAAAGAAATTATCCAGGACAGCCTGGAAATAGAAAAAATCAAAGGAGACAAAAAATGAGTAAGAAAATTAACAAAAAAGCAAAAAGGACTATACTTGTTGTGGTCTTAATTATAATAGTTGGAGTGATATTAATATTTGCTTTCAATTTGTTGAAAACTCCAAAAGAGCAAGAAGAAGTTCAGGAAAGTATTGAGATTGTAGAACAAGAAACAAAGCGGATTGAAAAAATTGATATTAACAAAGCAGATATTGAAACCTTATCCAAACTTCCTGGAATTGGACCTGTAAAATCTAAAGCAATTCTTGATTATCGCGAAAAAATTGGGAAATTTCAATCTTTAATTGAACTCATTGAAGTAAAAGGAATTGGCAAAAAAACTCTTGCAAAACTTCTTCCCTATCTTGAAATGATCGGAGATTCAACTGAAGTAAAAGCTTTCCTGACCGTAGAAGAGTCAGTAGAAATTCTTGGAAAGATAAATATTAATTCTGCATCCAAATCTCACTTGATGTCTTTGACTGGTGTTGGTGAAGGTAAAGCAAATGCAATAATTGAATATCGTAAAACTAATGGTCCTTTTAAATCTATCGAAGAGATAAAAAATGTGAAAGGAATTGGGGAGAGCATTTATCAGAAAATTAAAGATAAGATTGAGGTAAAATAAGTATGGAATAGCCAACTCTGTTGGCTAAAGATCAAATAATGACAGAACAAAAAGACTTCATTCCAACATTAACCTTAGCAAAACTGTATGAAGAACAGGGTAACTACAAACAAGCTCTGGAAATTTATCAACAACTTCTTGAAAAAAATAAAGATGATGAATTTCTTTGTAAAAAAGTTGAATATTTGCAAGAGATTGTTCAAAATGTAAACAAGAAAGCACATGATGAGATTGAAAGTCTATTAATAAAAGATAAGGATAAAAAATTCTTCCAAATTTCAGAACCAAGTAATAAACAACAAAAACCTAACCAAAATGAGTTAAATAAGATTATGAAAGCAAGTGGAGATTTATCAAGCTATCTTGCTGATAGATTTTCTGATTTAACTATTGACCAATTTTGCTCATTCCTTGTAAGTGTTATTGGAAAAAATAGGAAATTAAAAGATATAAGACTCTCTGAAATTATCAATGCTTTAGAAAAACTTTAACCTTCCTGATATTTAAGTCATTGGGGCATTAGTAGTCATTAGGTCATTTATGGTCATTAGGTCATTAGTAGTAATTTTTAGTCATTAGGAGAAATAATGAAATTAGAAGAATTGCAGGTTTATAGATTATCAATGGATATGGGAGAAAGGATTTGGAAAATTGTTGAGAAGTGGAATTACTTTTCAAAGGATACTATTGGCAAGCAATTGGTGCGGGCAGTGGACTCGGTGGCTGCAAATCTGAGTGAAGGATTTGGAAGATTCCATTTCAAAGAGAATAAACACTTCGCATATTATTCCAGAGGTTCATTATATGAAACAAAAACTTGGCTTACAAAAGCATACAATAGGAAATTGATAAGTGACGAGAATTTTCAATTATTCCAAAATGATATTAATTCAATAGGAGTAAAGTTGAATAATTATATCAATTCTATTGGTAAACCCAAAATGACATAATAACCATCAATGACAATAAATGACACGAGCAAAGCGAGTAAATGACTATAAATGACAACAACGAATTCGTGATTGACAGGTTAGGATTTGGATTCAATGAATAAAAATAATGGATATCAACTGAAAAAGGGAAATGTTTTCATAAATCCTGATAAAATCAAACTAATCATTTTTGATAAAGATGGCACATTATCAGACCTTGATATGTGGCTTGATATTATTAAACATCGGGCAAGACTGCTTGGTAAACACTTCAATTTATCAAATGAGCAAACCGATGATATCATCCGAGCAATGGGAATTGAACCGGCTACTAACAAGATTTTAGATATTTCAATTCTAACGCAATCCAGACCTGAAACAGAAGATATTGTAGCAAATGAATTAGTGAAATTGGGTTTTGAGCTTGAAGTAGGATTTGAAGCAACTCATAGAATTTTTGGTGCTGTAGATAAGGTGACTGACTTAATAGCTATAGCAAAACCATTGGGAGATTTGAAAGGCTTATTTAAACATATTACAGAAGCTGGGATAAAAATCGCAGTTGCAACATCTGACCTTAAAGAAAGATGTGAAAAAATTATGGAAGCATTTGGCATTCTTGAATATATTACTACAATTGCAGGCGCAGATAGCATAAAAAATGACAAACCTGCACCAGATATGGTGCATAAAATATGTGAGAATGTGAATATTCCACCAGAAAAAACTGCTGTGGTTGGCGATAATGTTTGGGACCATCAAATGGCAAAAAATGCTGGATGTCCCCTATCCATTGGTGTTCTTACTGGAAAAGATGATTATGAGACAATGATAGAATTTGCTGATTGTGTTGTGGAATCAATTGATGATATAAAGGTTGGGAACTTAAAAACTTGAGTTATCCCAATTAGTCGGGATGACTTAAGTTCTGGTCTTTAACCTTTAATATGGTGGTAAAATGAACAAAGCTGAATCCCAACACATAGAATTCAAATCCTCTTGGCGAGATGAGTACCTTAAAGTAATTTTTTACTGACACAGATATTATTAGCTCTGACGATGTAGAAGGTAATCTTTTTCAACAGGTTGAGAAGGCTATGGAATTGTTAAGAACAAAATATCTCATATCAAAGATAAAATTTGAGGGAATTTACAGAAAAGAGGAACTGGAATATCCAGAAGAAGCATTGAGAGAAGCGATCATAAATGCAGTCATTCACAGAGATTATATTGGTCCGCATACTCAATTAAAGATTTACCCCGATAGTATAATCTTATGGAATGTAGGAATATTATCAAAACAAATTAAAATAGAAGATTTAAAAAGAAGTCATGCTTCTTATCCAAGAAATGAATTACTTGCAGATATATTTTTCAAAGCAGGACTAATAGAAATATGGGGAAGAGGAACGATTAAAATAACAGACGAATGTAAGAAAGCAGGATTACCAGAACCAGAGTTTAAGCAAGAATTTGGTGGATTTTCCGTTTATTTTTACAAAGACATTTATACTGAAGAAAATTTAAGAAAAATGGAATTGAATGAAAGGCAGATAAAAGCTGTAAAATACATCAAAGCAAAGGGAACTATAAATCTTTCTGCTTTTAAATCATTAGTTCCAGACATTTCTGAAAAAACCTTATATAGGGACTTAAAAAAAATGGTTACTAAAGGCATTCTAAAAGAAACAGGAGAAAAGAAAGTTCGTAAATACGAACTGACATAACAGACATTTATCAGACATATCTCGGACATTTATCGGATATAGATATATTGCACCAAGATTCGCAAGGAGTTCACACTAAAGACTCCAAAGGATGTTTATACTGAAGAAAATAGGAGAAACTGGAAGAGGAACAGCATACACATTAACCCGACAAAAACCCGACAGAAGGGAAAAAATGACTAAAAGGACTAACAAAGGGCTAATAAAGGACTAATCTTAAAGATGAAAGTATGGAGAGATTGGATAATTAAGATATAATGATAGAATTGGCTGATTGGGTGGTGCAGTCGGTAGATAATATAAAAGTAAAAAAATAAAGGTAAAAGGCAAAAGGTAAAAGGCAAAAATACAGGAGGAGTGCTATGAAAAAAATAATTAAAATCTTATTAGTAATTTCAGTAATGATTATTCTATTTGGATGTTCGGATTCCATTGAGAAAGCAAAAGAAAATGATTATAATAAATATGATAAAGAATCTTATGCTCTATCAAAAATTGCATCTGGATATGCAGAGCTTGGCAAATTTAAGAAAGCATTAAAAATTGCATACAGTATAAGAAAGGAGTCTCCCAGGTCTCAAGCTCTTTCAAGCATTGCGGTAGAGTATTGTAAAGCTGGAAATTTCGAAAAAGCACTAAAAATTGCAAACAGCATAAAGTCTGATTCATACAAAGCAGATGCCCTTTCATTCATTTCTCAAACATACGCCGAAGCTAACAGTTTTGAGCAAGCATTAGAAATAGCTCATAACATTGAAGATTACGAGACCCAATGTAGAGCCCTATCAATTATTGCAGATGAATATATTAATGAAGGGAATTATGAACAGGCTCTACAGATCGTTAATGTGGTTGAGGATAAAAGAAGGAAATCTAAAATTCTCCACAATATTGTGAATGGATATACTAAGGATGGAAATTTTGAGCAAGCATTACAAATAGCGGACAGCATAGAGGATTACAAAACTAAAGCAACAGCCCTCTCAAACATTTCAAAAGGATATGCTGAAGTTGGAAATTTTGAACAAGCACTAAAAATTGCAAACAGCATCAATAATTACCAAATGAAAAGTAGGGCTTTGTCAAAAATTGCATTTGAATATGTTAATGCTGGGAATTTTAAACAAGCTCTAATGATTGCAGACACACTAAGAGATTATAAAATTAAACATAAGATATTATCGCGAATTTCAGGAACATATGCAAAACAGTGGAGTTTTAAAAAAGCGTTAGAAATTGCAAATTCAATTGAAAGTCCATTAGAGAAAGCCAGAAGCATTATGAAAATAGCACAAGAATATGTCAGCGCTGGAAAAATAAAGGAAGCAAAAAAAATTGCAAATAGTATAGAAGATGAATATATCAAACAAAAAACTCTTGAACTCATTGCAAGACCGGAAAAACAGAAAACTACAAAACCTGAAAAAAGAAGAAAAAAGATATTGATAAGGTGAATCAGTTGAATCAGTTAAATCATTTTGTCCATTTCAACCAATTCAACATGTTAATTATCTCTGTGTTCTCTGTGACTCCGTGGCTAAAAGGTAAACTATGAAAAAAATAAACATCGCAGAAGAAAAAAACAGAATCATATCATTTATCAAAAAGTATGTTCATAATTCAGGATTCAAAAAAGGAATAATCGGCCTATCTGGTGGATTAGATTCATCCGTTTCTGCTTACTTAACAGTAGAAGCTCTTGGAAAAGAAAATGTTATTGCTGTCATAATGCCCTATAAAACACTTTCTCCAGCAAATGTTGAAGATGCAAAACTCATCGCTCGAAATTTAAGCATAAAATATTACATTCGTGAAATCTCACAAATGGTTGACAGTTATTTTGACCAATATGAAAAGAAAGCAAATAAGTTGCGTCGCGGCAACAGAATGGCACGGGAAAGAATGTGCATCCTATACGACATTTCTGCTAAAGAGAATGCTCTGGTAATCGGGACTGGAAACAAAACCGAACTTTGTCTTGGTTATGTCACTCAGTTTGGAGATGCTGCTTGTGCAATAGAACCTCTTGGTCATCTTTATAAAACTGAAGTTTTTGAATTAGCTAAATTCCTCAAAATTCCTTCGCAAATTATTAATAAAACCCCGAGTGCAGATTTATGGCAAGGACAAACAGATGAAGAAGAGCTGGGTATAAAATATGAAGTTGCAGATGAGATTCTTTGCTATATTCTTGATGAGAAACTTTCAGAAAAAGAAATCATGAAAAAAGGCTTTTCAGTTGATGAAATCGTTCACATAAAAAATTTAATGGAAAAATCAGAATTCAAACGCCGAATGCCATTAAGCTTGGAATAAGCCACAAACAAACACGAACTCTCACGAACTTTATTATGATATAATTTAAAAATTCGTTTTTGTTAGTGTTTGTTCGTGATGTTCGTGGCTAAAATATGAAAAAATTTATTGGAATTTTCCCACCAAAGCGATGTCAGGTTTGTAAAAAGCATCTGTCTACACGAAAATGTCTGAAAATTAAAAGAGATATTTGCTTTCATTGTTGTAATCAAATTCGTATCAAAATGGAATGTCCTTCAAATTGTAAATATACTCTAAAACAAACCTCAAGAAAGCACGAGCTTATTCTTAATAACTATTCTGAATCTGTCGCAGAACAGCAGGAACTTATGAATTTGCATCTCAAAAATTGGATTAAAACACAAAATCCTTTATTCAATAATATGACTCCTGATGAAATCGCAAAAACTGAAGAAGGAAAAAACAAGATTAATGCATTCCTCGATAAACACGAATCAAAACTGAAATCAACGCTTAATTATAATTATGTTCGCAAGCAACTATCAATTCCTATTAAGAAGATTCATCTTAACTATGAAGAAGTAGCAGAAAAATTTTTGAACTTAGTTATCAATTTTGATTACGAAGATACAATCAATCTTCATTTAAATAGTGAACTATACAAAAATGAAGAATTTAAAATTAATTATCTTAAGAGAAACTTACAAAACAAAGCTTTCAAATCGATAAAAGGATTTGACCTAATTCGCACGGCTATGAGCAAGGAAAAAGATCAATCTATAGTTGAATTTGAAATAAATGGTAAATATCCTCTCTCAATTTTATTGAAAAAAATCAATAACCAATGGAAGATAAATAAAAAAGTGTTCGCAAAATCTGAAGTAGTTCTTTCAGAAAATGAATTCATCCAACGGGTGGCTTTTGAATATGCTAAGCAAAACTTCAAAAATGCCTATTCAGATTTGAACAAAAATCTGAAAATATTTCCTGACTCACCAGACCTTCATTACTACTTTGCTATATATTATTCTTCAAAAGGTAAAGTAGAAAAAGCAAAGCAATTTTTCTTTAATGCAATGGAATTAGACCCTGAATTTGTTGAAGCAAAATACAATTATGCATTTCTCTTCCAAGCAGAAGGGAATATGGAAAAAGCACAGATAATCTATGAACAAATCCTTGAACAAAAGGAAGACATTAAAACATTAAATAATTTGGCAGTTATTTATGAACATAATAATTCATTAGAAGAAGCGAAAATTCTTCTCAAAAAAGCCTTGAAATTGAACCCCAATTTTGAACTGGCAAAGAAAAACCTTGAACGGATAAATTTAGCCACAAAACCACCCCATTAGATGGCACTCCATCCCGATAAATCGGGACGGGACAAGAGCATCTAACCCCGGTGAAATAGGAAGAAATTTCACAGGGCAGGCGGGGCAGGCACAAAAAGACACAAAATTAGATAAATCAAATTCGTGAATACTCGCCTTCACTTTTGATAAACAATAATTATTAGCGCCTATTAGCGTCCATTAGCGGTTAAATATCTATGCAAACACTAAATCTGCTGAAAAATAGTTGCAAAGCAGTTGCAAGTTTTAGCAAAAACCGACCAATAAATTCAGTTACAGAAATTAAAATTACTCGTCTTTGTAACCAACGATGTCGACAATGTAATATTTATGAAAAGCAAACCGAACCAAAGCATTTAACTTATACAAATTTTCGTAGAGTGGCTCGTAGATTGCAAAAATATGGCAGTTTTGTTGGATTTATAAGTGGTGGGGAACCTATTCTAAATCCAGAACTGCCTGAAATACTTCTCTATTCCAGAAAGATTTTTCCTTTATCTGTTTCTCTTGTTTCTGGACTTTATTTTGATTACAAAAAAATCTCCAAAATTGTAAATCTCTGTCTTGATGAAGATATAAATATTCAAACATCTTTAGACGGTTTGGATGAACTTGGAAATTATCTTCGCGGAGTTAAGAATCATTCGGATACAATTCTCAATAATATGGAGAAGATTGCCACAAAGAAAGAGCAAATGGGCTCAAAATCATTTCTTTATGCAAATTGCGTTTTGAGTGCAATCAATCTTTCTCAAATTCCAGAAATAATTAACGCTTGTAAAAATGCTGGATGGAAGGTTACGATTGGATTGTATCATTCTCTTATTGAAACTACAAAAGTTGATGGTGAGATGATTATAAAAGATGAAGGGAAATTTTTGAAAACAGTTGAATTTCTCAAAGATAACCCAGATATTCTAAATCTGAATACATTTATTGAAGGATTACCAAGAATATTAAACAATGACTTTCCTGATTTATGTCCTTTTGTAGATGGCAAAAAAAGTTCAACACGACTTACAATTATGGAAAATGCTGATTTGCATCTTTGCTTTGGAGAGGAAATTGGTAATCTTCTGGAAGATGATTTACAAAGCATTTTTGAGAGTGAATTTTATAAACAAAGATTGGCACAATATCGTGAATGCAAAGGATGTTGGAGTAGTTGTTATACGCAAAAATATCTTTTGTTCCATCCGAAAAATCCCCAACAGGCAATTCATAATTTTAGGAAGTTACTGAATTTGGAAGTTGCAGCAAAATAGTTTATTGTTCCGAATTATTTAGCAGCAAAACTTGACAGATAATTTTTCAAATGCTGGGATAATTGCAAAAAAATTGAAATTTGAAATTTGTTATTTCTACTTTCTACTTTCTACTTTTTACTTTCTACTTTTTACTTTTTACTTTTTTACCGGGGTGTAGCGCAGTCCGGATAGCGCGTTTGAATGGGGTTCAAAAGGTCCCGAGTTCGAATCTCGGCACCCCGACCAAGTTCTTATTTCGGATTTAGAAATTCGGATTTCGGAATGTAAATTTCTCATTCTGAATTCCGCACTTCGCATTCCGAACTTTCTAGTGGTGGATGTAGTTCAATGGTAGAGCACCGGATTGTGGTTCCGGCTGTTGTGGGTTCAAATCCCATCATCCACCCCAATATTTTTCATTGTAAATATTTTTTTACATTTGAAGAATAGAATTATGATACAGTGTGAAATTTCTTTTACCAGTTGTTATCCCGGTTGTTACAAATTTAGAATGTATGATTTTTTATTACTATCTTAAGGGAGGATATAATGAAAAGAATAATATTGATTTTAGTAGGTTTGTTACTTTTTTCATATTTGAATGCCGAGCTGCAAAGCATTAATGGAATGAAATTATCAAAGCCGATAGATATTTCAAACTACTATACTCACATACAAAAAGATAATATAAGAGACAACCGACAAACCCCAGATTGGGAATTCATTACATACCCGACTGAACTGATGACAAGTTACTATGATTATATGCCAGGAGGATATAACAGTTATCCACTTCGCTTACGAACTGTAGATGGAAATGATATATTCCTTATTTTTCAAGCACGCCCCACATCAACGAGTGCACGAGAAATATATTGGGTTTACATATATGAGGACGGAACTATTGATGGACCTCACTCTTGGGGAGAAGGGGGATTTTGCACTATTGTTATACACTCAGCTTCTGGTAATGTCATCTATACCCATCATTCAGACAATGGGATTGTTCTTTATTATGAGGATTTTATATGGAATCCCTTCCCACCTCCTCCACTTATTATTGGAGGTGGATATCTTTGGCCATACCTTTATATTGGACCGTCTCCAATTGAAGGTAAAGTGAGAGTGTTTCTTTTATCATCTTCTCTTTCTTTATGTCAAGAAGTAAGAATAATGTATATTGATATAGATGAAGATGCGAATGTAAATATGTATGAACTGCTTGATATTAATAATTGGAGTGAAGTTTTTGTATTTACAGATTGGAACGATTATGATATTCGTGTTTTTCAGTCCTTTGCCACAGATTACAGCAGTCCGGGCAAAGTTGCATTTATTGGATATGCAGCATGGCTTTCTGGTGACCTTGGCAATATGCCTGTTGAAGAAGGTGTGTTTGTCTGGGAATCTTTTGATTATGGTGAAACATGGGATTACGCAAATCTCCATTCAGATGGACCAACAGATTATATATATCAAGTGGAGAATATTCCTGGCTTTACTCATAATGGTGAATTAATTGATACTCTTTATGCAAGTGTTATTGGTTGGCATAACACTGCTCTTTTTGATTCAGAACAGAATTTGCATTTGACTTATTTACAGGAATATGGTTTTACAGATTCAACAGGTAGTTACTATTTCTCACATTTTTTACCTCAAGCAGAGGTTGTGTGGGATGGAAGTAATTTCACTTTTAATGAAGTACCCAAAATGCCGGGCATAGACCCATTATCAGGTCATAGTGTTCCCTGGTATATTGAGTATGACCCATTTTCCGGTTTGCCAATTGATACTGTACTTGTTACAGTTGTGGGTTGGAGTTTATATGAGAATGAATTATTCCATGAAAATACACAGAAACAAGCAGTCAACATACAGAATAACTGGATGATACAGGTTTGGGCAGATGGAACCTATGTACAATTGGCACAGGATGGAGACCCGGAGTATCAGGAGTATCTGGAACATCCAATTATTTATGTATCAGCATCCAATGATAACGGGGAGCACTGGTCAGAACCAATAGAACTTACTGATATTTTCGATGAATATGGAAATCCAACCCAGTTTTACGATCAAATTACTGTTTATCCATACATTTGTGACCAGATTGTGGATTTAGGAGATGGCTGGGGTCAGGTCTATATGTACTATTTTGATGATAATACTTTTGGTTCTACTGTCATACAAAATCAACCGCCAGATGATGGTGGACAGATTACATATTGTAGTTTCAAAATAAATTTTGAAGATATTGAGGCTATAGATGATGAACAGGAAATGCCTTCAACGAAAATAAGACTTTATAATTATCCCAATCCATTTAGCACTTCAACAACCATCTCTTTTAATTTAGTCACTGATAAACACAAGGAAATGCGAATAAATATTTATAATATCAAAGGTGAACTTATCAAACAATTGTCAATGTTAAGTAGTCAATCGTCAATTAACTGGGATGGGAAAGATGACAATGGTAATGTTGTAAGTAATGGTGTCTATTTAATAAGAGCAGAATCTGATAAATATAATATCGTAAAAAAGTTGGTTAAATTAGAATAAATTCTCTCCAAAAATATTGCATAATAGGCTCAATATTCAAAATAACTATTTATAGTATTATAAATAAAGTCTTTTCATGCCATCCCCGCGGACGCGGGGACAGATTCGCCTTAGGCGGAGTTTTTTTGCAAGAAATTCTGCCAACCGCTAATTAACCCCGTTAGATAACTTTATTAAATGCAAAGGTATAATTTGAAATATTTTCAGCTTAAATATTTACTCGGAATGTAGGTGAAATACTTGACATTAACTTAATAATCAGTAAATTTAACTCCGATATATAGATGCGGGAATAGCTCAGTGGTAGAGCTCTACCTTGCCAAGGTAGCTGTCGCGGGTTCGAGTCCCGTTTCCCGCTCCATTTTCAGGCGGCATCGCCAAGTGGTAAGGCAGGGGTCTGCAAAATCCTTATCCCCGGTTCAAATCCGGGTGCCGCCTCCAGATTTATAATATTGCCGGAGTGGCGGAATTGGTAGACGCATCGGACTTAAAATCCGATGTCCTTTTTGGGCGTGCCGGTTCGAGTCCGGCCTCTGGTATATAATATAATAATCCCGTCATAAAACTCTATGACGGGATTATTATATGTGATAAATTAGATTTAAGGATTTGTACTCAATATATAAAATATTTTAATGTTTCACAGAGTAAACCAAACTTCTATTCAATCCCAGCTTCGTCCCTACTTTAACACTATCATCTTCCTTAAAAACTTCTTATCTTTTATCTCAAATATGTAGAAATATACGCCCGGGCTAACATCATTAGCATTCCAATTAACAAAATGAACACCAACTTCTTTGTCGTCATTAACTAAAATCTCAACTAATTGACCTTTTACATTGTAAATCTGGATTTTTACATTACTGGGTTTAGGTAAGGAATATTTAATAGATGTTATTCTGCTAAATGGATTAGGGTAGTTCTGGTCTAATGCGAAGTCAGTGGGAATATAATCATCATCTATTCCTATACCTTCAAGACTTACACTTCCATTCGTTACATTTTCCAGATAACTAACTTCATCTACATCAAATTGAGTAAATGTTAAAGGTGTAGAATCACCAGGACTACCCACAGCATCAAATTCAAGATAGGCTACAACTCCACTACCTGAGAATAAATTCATTTCTGCATAAAATACAAGTGTAATCTGTCCATCTACATCTGGATTTACAACTAGAGCATAATTTTCATCTTCTAATATCCCACCTTCTAAAGTTGCTCCTGTAGCATCTATTACATTTTGCTCAAATATTATGATTATATCCATACCCTCTAAATTGACTAAATTATTAACTATTAATGGAATTGAGAAGGATTCTTCATAATCTACTGTTGTATCAGGTAACATCGCTGAAGGTTGTAAATATACCGAGATCATAGTTGGAGGCGAGGTGTCAGTTCCATGGGTAGTTGTCACTGTTAAGGTTACTTCATAAACACCTGCGTCGGTATACTCGTGGATTGGATTTTCCTCAAATGATATATCTCCATCTCCAAAATTCCATAAATAGGTTATAGCTGAACCAGTTCCAGGATCTGATGTGTTTGTAAATGTTACTTCTAATGGAGCATAACCTTCAGTTGGGTCAGATGTGAAAGATGCTGTTGGTGGAATTGTTTCATATACTGTAATCGTCGTCGGAAGTGAAGTATCATTTCCATGAGTAGTTGTTACTGTTAAGGTTACTTCATAAATATCTGCATCAATATACTCATGTATTGGATTCTCCTCAGATGATGTATCTCCATCTCCAAACTCCCATAAGTAAGATATCAAATCACCTGTTCCAAGGTCTGATGTGTTTGTAAATGTTACCTCTAATGGTGCATAACCTTCAGTTGGTTCTGCTGTGAAAGATGCTGTCGGGGGAATTGTTTCATATACAGTTATAGTTGTAGGAGGTGAAGTATCATTTCCATGAGTAGTTGTTACTGTTAATGTTACTTCATAAATATCTGCATCAATATACTCATGTATTGGATTCTCCTCAGATGATGTATCTCCATCTCCAAACTCCCACAAGTAAGATATCAAATCACCTGTGCCAAGGTCTGATGTGTTTGTAAATGTTACTTCTAATGGAGCATAACCTTCTGTTGGTTCTGCTGTGAAAGATGCTGTTGGTGGTATCATTTCTAAAAAGTTAGCAACCAAGTCTCTATCTGATTCTACAATGAAAGTATATTCTTCATCTGTTGAAACTTCTACTCCATCTTCAGTCCAATTGATAAAGTTCCATCCTGTATTTGGTGTTGCTATAACAGTACATTCTGTTCCCTCTTCATATATTCCATCACCGGTTGTAGAACCACCCTCAGGAGGATTAGGTGTTGTTGTAATTGTATATTGGGGAACTCCTTCACAAGTTACACTTCCATTTGTCACATTATCCAAATAACTAACCTCATTTACATCAAATTGAGTAAATGTTAAAGGTGTAGAATCACCAGCACTACAAACAGCATCAAATTCTAAATAGGCTACAACTCCACTGCCGGAGAATAAATCCACTTGTGCATAAAATACAAGTGTAATCTGTCCATCTACAGTCGTGTTTACCTGGAATCCATAATTCCAACCCTCTAATACACCACCAGATAATGTGGCTCCTGTGGCATCTATTACATCTTCCTCAAAGGTTATGACTATATCCATACCTTCCAATTCAACTAAGTCATTAACTGTTAAGGGGACTGAGAAAGATTCTCCAGGGTCTACTATTATATCAGGCAATATTGCTGAAGGTTCTGGAGGTTGTGTTAATCCTTCTAAATCTACCAAAGCAGTTCCAAAAGATGTAAATACTTCATCATAGTCAGGATGATATGATGGTGTAACATATATTATTTCAGTTTCTTCACTATCATCCCATAGTCTATAGATAATTGTATGACCATCAATAAATCCATCCATATCAGGAGTATCAGGATCATCTGTAGATGCAATTACATCTATTGTAGGTGGGATTTCAGCTTCAAGAACTACAGAACCAACACATATTTCATTACTATTATCAACATCAAAGACAGCGATTTCATCTCCTGCAACCATATTTATACCATCAATTGTTGCACTGCTTATGAAAATGTTCATAGGTTGGTAGGGGTTACCAGACCATACAGGAGTAAAATGCTCCCGTGACTTTTCAAAGTTAACAATTAAATCTCTATCTGATTCTACTATAAAAGTATTTTCTGCAGATACTAACGAAGAAATAAAAAAGCTAATAATTATCCCAGATATAAAAATGTTCTTTTTCACCTTTTTTCTCCTTGAAAAAGTATTTATTTTTATGAGTTATATTCACATAATCATAAAGTATTTCTGGTATAATTATTGAGAGATTTGATAGTTTCTCTTTTAATTTTCATACCAGGATTCCTATTTTAGAAAATAACATAATTTGTTCCTTACTTTAATATACGAGGATTAATTTCAACCAGAATTAAGTTCATAATAGAAATTTTGGGTTTTATTCAATTTCACTTTTAGCATTCCATATTGTTTTTTATATAAAATTTTAATTTATTATAATTATGTCAAGAAATATAGGATATTACATACCTATATTTTTCTCATTATCTTGCCTTTTGTTGAAAGAAATTTGACCACAATCCACATATAAATTTTAGACCTATAATTCATTTCAACTCAGTATTGGTGTGGGGCAAAGAATCTGTCCTGGCGAATGTGGAGATAACAAAAAATTCTGATTCAAGTCAGATTTTTGTAATCAGTATTACAAAGTTGCAACCATAACTGCTTTGATAGTGTGCAATCTGTTTTCAGCTTCATCAAAAACTACAGAGTGTTTGCCTTCAAACACCTCATCTGTCACTTCACAAATATCCGAATACTGTTTTGTAATGCGTGTCTCGTTAGTATGATTACATGGAAGGCAATGCATAAAAATCACATCAGGATTTACCGCCTTATCAATCAGGGATTGATTTACCTGATAGGGATGAAGCAGTTTGATGCGCTTTTTTATTTTATCCTCTTCACCCATAGATACCCACACATCAGTGTAAATTACATCAGCACCGCCAACGGCTTCAACTGGGTTGGTAGTAAGAGTCAATGCTGCACCGCTTAGTTTACAATATTGATGAGCTTGCTCTACCAGTTCCGTATCCGGAAATAAGGACTTATGAGTGCTGATTCGGAAGTCCATACCCATCTTGGTAGCACCTAACATTAGAGAATTCGCCATATTGCTCCGCCCATCACCACAATATGCAAATTTTATTCCTCGCAAATAGCCTTTATACTCTATAATCGTGAGAAAATCTGCAAGGATTTGTGTGGGATGAAACTTATCGGTTAGACCATTCCACACTGGTACGCCTGAGTATTTCGCAAGTTGTTCGCAGGTATTATGCTTGAATCCGCGGAATTCAATCCCATCAAACATCCTTCCCAGAACTCTTGCTGTATCTTTCACAGTTTCATCTGCCCCAAGGTGCAGGTCAGAACCGGCCAAATATTCTGTGTTAGCACCCTCATCTGCTGCAGCGACAGCAAAGGCGCAATGTGTTCTTGTTGAGGGCTTTTCAAATATGAGTGCAATGTTTTTATCTTCCAGATTTTTAGTTTTAATACCAGAATATTTGTTTTTTTTGAGTGTGCTGGATAGGGTCAAAAAAAAATTAATCTCCTCTGGGGTAAAGTCCATCAATGACAGAAAACTCCTTCCTTTTAAATTGAAGCCCATTTTTTCTCCTTTCATTCTGTTTTTTATGAGATCTGCAAAATGAGTAATTTCACTTCATTTCTGGCTACGGCTTGCTTCGCCAAGAAAAGTGTCATTCCCGTGAAA
>JACNFI010000278.1 GCA_014384665.1 Candidatus Cloacimonadota bacterium | reverse complement strand
AGCATTAGCCTTCCAAGCTAAGGGTCGCGGGTTCGAACCCCGTTTCCCGCTCCATCGCTCATGTAGCTCAGACGGTAGAGCACCTCCTTGGTAAGGAGGTGGTCACCGGTTCAAGTCCGGTCATGAGCTCCAGAAGCCTAAAAATCTTAAGATATACAGGAGGATATAATGGCAAAAGAGAAATATGTAAGAAGTAAACCGCATGTTAATGTAGGTACTATTGGTCATATTGACCATGGCAAAACAACATTAACCTCAGCAATGACTTTGATACTATCAAAGAAGGGGCAAGCAGAATATGTTTCATTTGATCAAATAGATAATGCTCCTGAAGAAAAAGAAAGAGGAATTACTATTGCTACGGCTCATGTTGAGTATGAAAGTGACAATAGACATTATGCACATGTAGATTGTCCAGGTCACGCTGACTATATCAAAAATATGATTACCGGTGCGGCTCAAATGGATGGTGCTATATTAGTTGTCAGTGCAGCAGATGGTGTTATGCCACAAACACGGGAGCATATTCTTCTGGCAAGACAGGTTGGTGTCCCCTTTATCGTTGTGTATATGAACAAAGTTGATTTAGTAGATGATCCTGAACTATTAGAATTGGTTGATTTAGAAATTAGAGATTTGTTAAATGAGTATGAATTTCCGGGTGATGATATTCCGATTATACAGGGAAGTGCTTTGCAGGTTTTGAATAATCCTGATGATCCAGAAAAAAATAAATCTGTATTTGAATTGATAAAAGCTATTGATGAGTATATTCCACTTCCAGATAGAGCTGTTGATAAGCCTTTCTTGATGCCGATTGAAGACATTTTTAGTATTCCCGGTAGAGGAACTGTTGCCACTGGTAGAATTGAGAGAGGTCATGTAAAAATTGGAGATAAGGTTGAACGTGTAGGAATCAAAGAAACTCGTGAAGTTGTTGTAACTGGTGTAGAAATGTTTAGAAAAATTCTTGATTCTGGACAAGCAGGAGACAATATCGGAGTTCTTTTACGAGGTATTGCTAAAGACGAAATTGAGCGTGGAATGGTGTTAGCTAAACCAAAAAGTATTACCCCTCATAAGAAATTCAAGGGTGAAACATACATCTTAACAAAAGATGAAGGTGGAAGACATAAACCATTCTTTAGTGGTTATAGACCTCAATTCTACTTTAGAACAACAGATGTAACAGGGACATTGAATCTACCAGAAGGTATAGATATGGTTATGCCAGGTGATAATGTTACCTTGAATATTGAGCTTATTACTCCTATTGCGATGGAAAAGGGTTTACGGTTTGCAATTCGTGAAGGTGGCCATACTGTAGGTGCTGGTGTGGTTTCAGAAATTATTGAATAATGCCTAGTGATGAGAGATATAATTAAACTGGCTTGTACTTTATGTAAGTCAAGAAACTATTCAACTACAAAGAATCGTAGAAAACATCCTAAAAGGGTTGAATATAAGAAATATTGTCCAGTGTGCAGAAAACATACTCTACATAAAGAAACAAAGTAATTTTGTGTAGGCCTGTAGCTTAAATGGTAAAGCAGCGGTCTCCAAAACCGAAGAGTGCGGGTTCAATTCCTGCCGGGCCTGCCTTTTCTTTATATTAAAGGTAAATATGTTTAATAAAATTTCTAAGTTTCTAAAAGATGTAAAGCAAGAACTACGAAATGTTGCCTGGCCTACTAAAGATGATCTTAAGGAAGGCACAACCATAGTGATTGCTTTCTCAATTATTTTAGGTATATTTATCTGGATTGTTGATAATATCTTTACCCAAATTGTTAATTTTGTAATTTTTCGATGACTAAAAAAGAATGGTATGTGCTACATACCTATGTAAGTAGAGAGAAGCAGGTTAAAGAAGCGCTTGAAAAATTCCTGGAAGAAAGTGAACTTAAGGATTATTTTGGTGCAATACTTATCTCATCACATAAAACATTTATTTTCAAGAACGGGAAAAAGCTCGTTAAAGAAAAAAAAATTTTCCCTAATTATATTTTGATTGAGATGGCTATGACACCAGAAACATATAATTTTGTTTTGCGTATACCTGGCGCAACAAAGTTTTTAGGTAGTAATAAGGTTCCAAAACCTTTGTCTGAAGCAGAAATTAACCGAATCTTAGGAGTAAAACAAGATAAGGATGCTATTTCAAGAAAGGTTAATTTTCTTGTTGATAGTCGTATTAAGATTATTGAAGGTCCTTTTAATGATTTTGAAGGCACAGTTGAAAGAATTATTGAAGACAAAGAAAAATTGGTAGTAAATGTTTCAGTATTTGGTCGTATTACACCTGTTGAAGTAAACTTCAACCAGGTAGAAAGTTTAGATTAAAGGGATATATGGCTAAGAAAATTTTAGCAAAGATTAAGTTACAACTTCCTGCTGGGCAGGCAACACCAGCTCCACCAGTTGGCCCAGCTTTAGGACAATATGGAGTGAATATTGGAGAGTTTTGCAAACAGTTTAATGATAAAACCAAAACTGAAGCAGGTCTGATATTTCCTGCTGAAATTACAATATTTGCAGATAGAACCTTTAGATTCATTGTAAAAACACCACCCGCAGCCGTTTTAATAAAAAAAGAGGTAGGTTTGGCAAAGGGCTCACCTGAATCTAATAGGGAAAAGGTGGGCAGTATTACAATGAAACAGATTGAAGCAATTGCAAAAATAAAAATGAAAGACCTTAATGCCGCTACTCTTGATACTGCTAAAAGTATGATTGCTGGTACCGCAAGAAGTATGGGTGTCAAAGTTGAAAAATAACATCGTGAATGGAGTTATTCTAATGATACACACATGCCGATATTTCGACACCCCAGTTAAATATAAAAAGAAAATTTAATCACAGTGAAATAATTAAAAAGATTTCACGGGACAGGCAGGGCAGACAAAGGATCATGAATCCCGATTTATCGGGATAAGTAGAGTTATCAGATATTCTCTGCGAACTCTGCGTCTCTGCGGTGAGGTATTTTCAGATGAAACACACATGTCCCGATAATCGGGACGCAAAGGAGTATGAAAATTATATGCAGAGGTTGATATAAAGTATAATCAAAAAAGATAAGAAAAATTATCTCTGTGTCTCTGTGCCTCTGTGGCAAGGTATTTACAGATGAAAAAGAGTAAAAGGTATTTGCAAGAAAGTGAAAAAATTGATAAAGCTAA
>JACNFI010000277.1:3166-16290 GCA_014384665.1 Candidatus Cloacimonadota bacterium | reverse complement strand
AAATTTTATTAGAAATTAGAAATTTGTAATTAGTCATTTAAATAGCCTTTATAAAAGGTCTCAAGGCAGAATAATCCCGATATATCGGGATGCCAAAAATTACACGAATCTTATTGATAAGATACTAAAAATTGTTGGTAAAATAAACTGGTCAGCTAATTTCATATAAAAAATTATGCTATTTCTATGTTAGCAAAGATGATTATGAAGAGGGATAAAGAAGCAGAAAAGATGTTTTCTTTTTATATTCCCCTTGATTTAATATACTAATTAGTGTTTGTCCGTAAACCCCGTTAGATAAAAATTCTTAAAGAATGTTTCCACTAGTATGATATATAATTATCTAACGGGGTAAAGTTGGTATTTTAAAACCTTACGGATGGTTAAGCTTGCGAAACCTCCGTAATGGTTGTATGTCTTCAACCATTGCGAAGGTCTTTGACCATTCGCAAGGATTTTAGAGTTTACGGACAGGCACTAATTAGTGTCCGTATAAACACTTACCTGTCTTTTATTTTTCTGTGAGGTTCTAAATCCACGGAATTTGTATCTCTCAAATCTTACATAACCATCAATTAGTGAGTATAATG
The DNA here is from genome assembly GCA_014384665.1 of Candidatus Cloacimonadota bacterium. Classification (GTDB taxonomy): domain Bacteria; phylum Cloacimonadota; class Cloacimonadia; order JGIOTU-2; family JGIOTU-2; genus JACNFI01. The sequence continues at coordinate 15,700 of JACNFI010000277.1, read as the reverse complement.
TATAATCATTACCAGCATTTACATTATTGCCAGGATGAATTTTTGTTCCTTTCTGTCTTACAATTATATTACCAGCCCGAACAAACTCACCAGCATATTTTTTAACACCTAAATATTTTGGATTACTATCTCTTCCGTTTTGTGTGCTACCTACTCCTTTTTTATGTGCCATTGTATTCTCCTAAAAGGGTTTTACTCCCCCTGAATAATATCTTTTATTTTAATTTCAGTATATTGCTGTCTATGTCCTTGTTTTCTGCTGTAACCTTTTCTTCTCTTTTTCTTAAATACAATAATTTTTTTATCCTTCCCATGTGATAGAATTTCAGCAAGGACTTTTGCTTTTTTTACATAAGGTTTTCCAATTTTTGCTCTTTTGTCACCACCCAAAATTAAGATTTCATTAATATCAAATTCTGCTCCGATTTCCTGTCCATCAAAATACGGAATTTTTAACACATCATTCTTCTGAACTTTGAACTGTTGCCCTTTAAAATCTATAATAGCATACATTATTTCTCCTGATTATTAGAAATAAAAAATTTATATGTTCTAATACTATGTCAAGTTTTATACAAATTTGTAATGTCCTTATTTGATTTTAAGGAGATAATTTTATATTGGTCAAGAGCCAGGTTACTATCATTTACAAATTTCCATAAGAAGTGAAAATCCCTTTTTCTAGATAATTTGTTATTAACAACAAATTCATATACCCAGGGGTGAATATGAATTTCAAAATTATCTTCAGGGTGATATTTTTCTGCCCGCTCCAGCCGTCTAAAAATACTATCAATTATACTACTGCGAGCCAAGACTCTTCCAACGGTATGACAGTAAGGACAATTTTCATAAAATGATGAGAGTAGATTTGTTTTTTCTCTTTTCCGCGTCATTTCCACCATGTGTAAAGGACTTGATGTATAAATTTTATGAAATGAATGATCCTTTCTCATTTCTTCACAAAAGGTTTGCATGACTTTTAGACGATTTTTACTTACACGCATATCAATGAAGTCAATAAAAATCATCCCGGTGAGATCCTGTAAGCGGATTTGTCTGGCTACTTCTTTAGCTGCTTCAATATTTGTAATAGTAACAGTATCTTCTAAATCTTTCTCACCTATAAAACTACCAGTATTTACATCAATAGAAACAAGTGCTTCTGTTTGCTGAATAACTATGAAGCCACCACTTTCAAGGTAGATTCTTGAATGAAAAATTTTTGAAATTTCTTTTTCAATGCCAAAGGCATCAAAAATTTCTGCTTCTTCACGATATAACTTTACCTTTTTTATAACTTCGGGGGCAATCCCCTTTAATCGTTTAATGATTTTACTTCTAACCAATTTTGAATCAATTATTACATTATCAATACTTTTATGAATTAGCTCTTTTATTATTATAGAGGCTATATCATTCTCCTCATAAATGCATTGAGGAAATGTGCTATCCTTATACTTGTTTTGAATATTATGCCAGGTCTTTATTAGATTGTAATATTCTTTTTTAAATTCCTCTTCGTTATGAAACTCAGCATTTGTCCGAACAATAATACCCACATTTTTGTCTTTTATCTTTAAGAAAATATTTTTTAATCTTCTTTTTTCTTTTGCTGATAAAATTTTTCGTGATATTGCAATATAATCTTTATTAGAGATAATTACCATATAATACCCAGATATAGAGATTTCACCTGTAAGTCGGGCTCCCTTTTTCCCAAGTGGTGCTTTTTCAACCTGAACCATAATATTTTGTCCGACTTCTATCAATTCCCCTATTTTATAGATATCATTTTTAATCTCTTTTGCATAGCTTTCATCTTCCAGTTCTTCAATATCCAGGAACTCAGGAACAACATCACGAAAATGCAGAAGAGCGGTTCGCTCTAATCCTATATCAACAAAAGTTGCTCCCATTCCAGGAACATTATCTTTTACTATACCTTTATAAATATTACCAACTATCTCCTTTTTATCTTCAGAATAAACAAGTAATTCTACAAGTTGGCTGTCCTCAAGAAGTGCTAACCTATCTTCAAAAGGTCCACAATTTACAATCATATTGGTTTTCATATCTTAAATCCTTTCAAAAGTTTTTTACATAGAAATTTTTTTTACAATAAATATCACTTTAATCCAGTGAAAAATGTTATTTTATTAATAATTCTTTGAACATTTCATTTTATCTTCTTTCATAATCTCGGGTTAATTAAAATATTCTTAATCTTTCTATTGTTAACTTATTTAATTCCTTACCAGGAAGTCCAAACACTCTCTCTAAAATATCAAAAATTCCAGCACCTACAATTTTTTTATAGAGTAAAATACCATCTGGCTGAAAAGATATTTTTTCAATAACTTTTTTAAGATTTATTATTTTCCCCTTCTTTTCCATAAAAAAGGAGTTATTTTTATAATTTATGATTTTGTTTTGCCAGTCAATAGTTCCGTCTGATAAAATACTTATTAATTCATTCTTATAATGTGAAATTTTCATTGAAGATTGTAGTAAGGGTTCTACTTTTTTTATAATAAAATCCTGTGGAAGAACTGATGGGGATTGCCTTGTAGAATTGAATTTAAGTTTTGCAATAATCTCTGATTTTGAAACTTTTTGAGTTAAATGTATATCAAAGAATTCATTTTTTCCTGAAATGCCAAGAGCTAAAGGGGGACAAAAAGAGACCTTTGGATGCTTGTTAAAACCTTTTGTGTAATACACAGGCAACGAACTTCTGCGCATAATTCTATAAATAAGATTTGATATATCTTTATGTGAGGAAAATCGTAATTTGCTCTCTTTTTCATAAAATACTCTATATTTAAAGAATAATTCATTTATTGGAAGGTTGAATTTCTTGTAAGTAAATGTGGTATATCTTCTATCTTCTTTATCTAAATATTTTGGAGAAACTTTTTTACAAATTCCACAATCCACACATTTATTATATCTACAATCAGAAGTAATTTCCGTTGTTTTAGCTTTTTCATATTCTCGTATCAAAAAATCTTCCTTTATACCTATGTCAATGTGAGACCAACAAAGTTTTTCGTTTAGCTCTCTCCTACCTGCATATTTTTCAAAGTCAATGGAATTTTTTCTTGCTGATGCATCCCAAATTGCATAATCAAAATGTTCATCCCAGGAATCAAACTTTGCTCCTTTCATATAAACATCATAAATCAGTTTGCCAATTTTTCTATCACCTCTTGATATAACTGCTTCAAGAGTTGAAGCTTCTAAAGAGTGATATTTAATTCTGATTTTTTTATTTCGTTTAAAGTGATTCTTTATAAATGTAATTTTTTGGAACAATTTTTCTTTCTTGTCCTGGGCAGACCACTGGAATGGGGTAAACGGTTTTGGCACAAATGAAGCAATACTTACATTGATTTTTAGAGTTCTAAAAGGATGAACCTTTTTGATTGTTCGGTTAACAGAATGAAGATTGTAAATCTTTTGTATTAAGTCAATAATTGCAATTATATCTTCATCAGTTTCATAAGGCAAGCCCACCATAAAATAGAGCTTTATTGTATTCAGTCCAAAGGATAGAGCTGATTTTATTGTGGACAGAATTTCATCTTCATTTATGTTTTTATTTATTATCCTCCGCAATCTTTGACTTCCTGCTTCTGGAGCAAATGTTAAATTACTTCCAATAAGCTGGGTAATTGATTTAGCAAACTGTTTGTTAAATCTATCAATCCTCAACGAGGGGAGAGATAATGAAGTATGTGTTTTTGGCAATAATTTATTAAGATAGACCACCAATGATTCAATCCTTGAATAATCTGAACTGGAAAGTGAACTAAGAGAAATTTCCCCCCATCCGTTCTGATTTATTTCGTTTTCAACAAGCTTCTGAATAATCTTATTATCTCTCTCTCTTACAGGACGATAAATCATTCCTGCTTGACAGAATCTACACCCTCTACTACAACCACGCATAATTTCAATTGAAGGGCGACAATGTACGATATCAATTAATGGCATTAAATGCGGAGAATGAATTTTATCAATATTATCAAAATCTGTAAAAATATTCTTCTCAATTTTTGAAGGAACTTCTTTGATTTTAGGAACTACATAACAACCGCTCTTATCATCTATTTGTAAATAAAATTTGGGGATATAAACTCCTTTTAGTTGTGCAAGTTTTAATAGTTTCTCATCTCTTGTAGCATTTCTATTCTTCCATAAGCAATTTGCCAGTTTAATGATAATTTCTTCCCCATCCCCAATGACAAAAGCATCAAAAAAGATAGAAAGTGGTTCAGGATTAAAAGCGCCGGGACCGCCAGCAATGATTAGTGGCGAATCTCCATCTCTTTCTTTAGCAAAAATTGGTATATTACTCAAATCAAGCATCAATAAAATATTTGTGTAAGATAGTTCATATTGGAGTGTAAATCCGATAACATCAAATTGTTTTAATGGTTTTTTGTCTTCAATGGAAAACAGAGGGATATTATTTTCTTGTAGGATTTTTATTAAATCAATATCAGGTGCATAAACCCTATCCGCTGCAAAATTTGGCTCTCTATTTAATATTGTATAGAGAATTTTCAGCCCAAGATGAGACATTCCAATCTCATATATGTCTGGAAAAGCCAAGGCAAAATTTAAAGTTTTTTCTGAAACCCTTTTTCTTTTACAGTTTAATTCATTGTTGGAATATCTACCAGGTTTTTTTACATCATATAAAAAATTGCTAATATCTACTTGTTGCACATTTTCTCTTATGTTAAAAAAATTAATTATTTCATTCCCTGAACATATCATTTAGATTTGATATATTCTGGTACAACATACCATGGAATATTCTTTTCTTTTATAATATATCTTTTATAACAATCTTCAGTTTTATAATTATATTCTCTTTCTAAAATATTTTTTGTCTGAGAAGTTTCAGGAGAGATTTCATCATTCTGTACAATCGTGTCCTGTAATGAACTTATAGTAGTTTTTTCAAATAAGTTTCTTTCTAAACTGCCCTTACGATGAAGATATAAACCAATCCAAAAAAGTATTGCAATAAATACTAATAAAGCAATAATTTTAAAAACTAACTTTGGTATAAGAATTTTATGTTCATATTTCTTTTTCTTTCGGAAAGAGATTAAAACTTTCTTTTTTTCTAATGATTGTTTATATTTTTCATCAAACAACTTCATAACAGTTTTTATATCTGCGCAAATAAAGCGTGCATAGTTAAGAATATAGAGTCGGGCAAACTCTGAATTAATCACATCTTCTATCTGCTCGTCTTCAATTGCCTTCAGAAAACGCAGTTTAATCTTAGTAACTCTGGATACTTCTTCAAGAGAAATATTTTTTTCTTCTCTAATTCTCTTCAAATATTTTCCAAAAGTATCGGATGTAAACGAATCAAATTTGATAGCCATTATAATTCTATTTTACTTACTGACAAATTATAAATCCTAAAAATGTTCCAATTGTATCAAAGATTAAATCTTTATAACTGAAATGATTATTTTTTTTATTTGAGTCAGACACCTCCTTCATAAAACCCCAACACTCAGTAAGGCAAATTGAAATTACTATGCTTTTGCTTTTTTCAATTTGACAGACATTGGTCAAAATTTTATGTTGCCAGGAGTAAAGAAATGCAGAAGATATTAAATGATTAAATTTATCTTTGCTAAACCACCTGTCTCTTGAAATAATAAGGTCTTTAGAAACTTCTTTTGAGAAGATTGGAGAAGCAATAAAGCTTAAAAGGAATATAATAATAACTATCTTTTTCATAACTTATAAAATTCTTCCCTTGTATTATTTTTCAAAAGATAATAAATATACCTTCTTAGCTAAGTATAATTGATAATTTATCATCATCTTTAGCTATTAAAAAATTAGTTCAGAAGATTTAGTATGTGATTTTATTATATCTGGTAAAACATCATCAATTTTATGTAGTCTTGTAATATAAAATGGATATGTAAATTCTAAATATAATGAATTCTCAGAGACAAGAGAATAGGTAAGATTCAAAGATATAGTATTATACCGTATTTCGTATTAATAATGAGTTATAAAAATAAAAAATTTTTAAAGCTAAATAGAGATTTGACAGCAAATAGTATTATAAACCTAAAGAATGAGAAGGTAATTTAATAATTAGGAGAAACTACCACGATTACTGTATCCAGTCTATATCTATTACTCCTTCTGTACCACCAGTTGACCAGGAATTCAATAAAAAATTATAAATAATTTTTGCACCAGGTTTTCCAAATTTTCTTGTTGTTGTAGCTATAACAGTTGAATCAGTCAATTCAAATTTGAAATATTTTTTATTATTAATTTCTTGAAGATTCAACTGGCTTATATCAAAAGCATATTCTCCTTGATTCTTAAAAAATTCATTATTTGCTTCCTGAATAAGTATAAAGGTTGGAAAAACTTCTTCATTAATCTTCCTTATCTTTTGTTTATCACCAATTATAGGAAATAAAATAATAACTATAATCCCTACTATTAAGATTACCATTAAAACTTCTATAAGGCTAACTTTTTTTGGAGACTTTTCTGTTGCCATACAAACTCCTTAATTTAATTATAGACATATAAAATTTTATCTATGTGTTCACTCTAAAAACCCCTGAAGGGGTTAAATTTGGTTTTTTTTACCTCTTTACCCACAGTTAAAACTGTGGGCTAACCTTTTGATAATTCGGAAGTTAGGAGGTTAGAAGCCCACAACTTTAGTTGTGGGAATTTATCCCCAAACAGGTTATTTTAACCATTTTAATGGTTTCTATAGTGGACTCATCTATATTTTGAATAAGTTTAATAAAAAAATGTGCTTTTGCAAAGTGTAAACATATTATAAATTTATATTTAATCATCATTTCAATTATTAAGTTCTTAAAGCAAAATCAATTTAATATGTTGCAAGTCCATAATGTAATAACATTATTATTTTTTAAACATTTTTTAAATATTTAATATGTTTGTCAAAATATTTAGATAAATATTTTAAAAAGTTAATCTTATTCAGGATGTAAGAAAAAAATAGAATCATAAAAAATTTGACATAAAATATATCAAAAAGCAGTATAAAACAAAATTAAAATTGTCTCAATGACAATAATATGTTCGCAAGTATAATAGGATTAAAATTTATATGAAATCATTAGCAATAATACCAACTTATAATGAATCCGAAAACATCAGTCAATTGATTCCAAAAGTTCTCGAACAAAACAATAATATAGAAATCTTAATTGTAGATGACAATTCTCCTGATGGAACAGCTGAAATTGTTAAAGAAATTATGAAATCCAATCCTAAAGTTCATATTTTAGAAAGAGAAAAAAAAATGGGCTTGGGAAGTGCATATATTGCGGGATTTAAGTATGCAATTCAAAATAAATATGATTATATTTTTGAAATGGATGCTGACTTTTCTCATAATCCCAAGAAAATTCCTGAATTTCTTGAAGCAATAAAGGAGAACGACTTAGTAATTGGTTCAAGATATGTAACTGGCGTGAATGTAGTAAATTGGCCTGCCCGTCGTTTAATGTTAAGTCTTTTTGCATCTAAATATGTGCGTATAATAACCAGAATGCCAATTAAAGATCCAACTGCGGGATTTAAATGCTTTCGTAGAAAATTATTAGAAACAATTGATTTAGATAATATTCTCTCTGATGGTTACTCATTTCAAATAGAAGTTAATTACAAGGTTTGGAAAAAGGGTTTCAGAATCAAAGAGCTTCCAATTGTGTTTGTTGAACGAAGAAGTGGTAAATCCAAAATGACAAAAAAAATCGTTAGAGAAGCTATCATAATTGTCTGGCAATTAATATTATTTCCAAAATATTGGGGAAGAAGAAGGAAAAAATTAAAGAAAAATAATTTTTAGGAGTTAGTAATTTTTCATAAGAAAAAATTAAACAATGAAGACAAAATTCAAAACTGTTATTGATTATTTGTTTATTGCTGTTGGCACAATTATAATGAGCTTGTCAATAGTATTATTTCTTTCACCAAATAAGATTGCAGCCGGGGGCGTTAGTGGTTTGGCAGTTGTATTTCATCATCTTTTTAAGATACCTATTGGTTTAACAATGTTAGTATTTAATATTCCACTCTTCATTATTGGTATTAAATGTTTAGGAAAAAGATTCGGTATTCGAACAATTTTTGGTATTATTACTTTCTCATTATTCACGGATTTTTTTGATAAGATATTACATTTTCAAGCAGTTACCAATGAACCGTTACTTGCTTCGCTTTATGGTGGACTCCTTATAGGTTTAGGTATTGGAATTGTTTTCAGAGTTCGTGGTTCTACTGGTGGTTCAGATATTGTGGCTCAGGTATTTAGTCATAAAGGAATAATGAGTGCTGGTAATACATTCCTTTTGATTGATTTTATGGTAATAAGTATTGCTGGCATCTCCTTTAATGGTATTGAATATGCTCTTTGGGGTTTCATTGGACTTTATATTTCAAGCAAAGTTATTGATGTGATTATTACAGGTCTGGGTTATGCAAAAGCCTGTTATGTAATTTCAAATAAATCTGAAGTTATTAAAGATGAAATCTTTGAAAAGATGAACCGTGGAGTTACATTTTTTAAAGGTAAGGGTGCATATTTACAAGAGGAACGAAATATAATCCTCTGCATTCTTACCAGAAGAGAAGTCGCAAAATTAAGAGATATTGTTAAGAGAATTGACCCAAATGCATTTGTTATCATACAGAATGTTTATCAGGTTTTGGGTAAAGGGTTCAAACCAAGAGAGAATGTGGTTTAGTTTGTTATAAGCCACGAAAACACCCCAGTTAAATAGAAAAAAGGATTTAACAGGACAGGCACAAAATGACACAAAAAATATGAAAGATTTTCAACATTATCTGTATCCTTAGCAGTGAAAGAAGGAGTTAACAAAATGACAAAATTAGGTGTAAATATAGACCATATAGCAACTATCCGTCAGGCAAGAAAAACAATTGAGCCTGACCCGGTTGAGGCAGCATTTATTGCAGAAAAAAATGGTGCTGACCAAATTACAATTCATTTGCGCGAAGACAGAAGGCACATTCAAGATAGAGATTTACGAATATTACGAGAAACTATTCAGACAAGATTAAATTTAGAAATGGCTCCAACTCCTGAAATGATTGGAATTGCAAAAGCTGTTCACCCTGATTCTGTTACTTTGGTTCCTGAAAAAAGAGAAGAAGTTACAACAGAAGGTGGTCTTAATGTTGCGATAAAAGGATTAGAAGAAAAAATTGCTGAATTAAAATCATCCAAAATTAAAGTAAGCCTATTTATTGCTCCAGATATTGAAGTAATTAAAAAATCCCGTAAACTTGGAGCAGATGCCATTGAAATTCATACTGGATATTTTGCAAATTCCAAATCTGAAAAAGAAATTAAAAATGAAGTTGAGAGAATTAAAGATGCAGCTCATACTGCGAAGAAGTTAGATTTATATGTTGCTGCGGGACATGGAATAACTTATCATAATATCCATTACTTAAAAGATGTAGTGGAAATTGAAGAGTATAATATCGGGCATACAATTATTTCTCGAGCAGTTTTTGTTGGTCTTGGTCAAGCTATTAGAGAAATGAAAGCATTAATAGGTTAAAAGGTTTAAAAGTTTGAAGGTTGGAATATAAACTACTGCTTATCCGTCAACTGTCGGACCATTTATTATGCTTTTTTACAATTTCATCATAACATTGTTATTTATTTTACTAAGACCATATTTTTTTATACAGTTTATCATAAAAAATAGAGAATGGAAATGGCGTCTTGGGCTTGCAAAATTTCCATATACAAAAAGAAAGAGGATATGGATTCATGCTTCTTCAGTCGGGGAAATTAATGGAATTTCTTCTTTGATAAATAAATTTGTTAAGGCGAATCCTGAGTGTTTCATCTATCTTTCCACAATGACCATAACAGGTCAAGAAAGAGCAAAACAAATAGCTTTGAATCATTCACAAAATATATTTCCATTCCTATTTCCACTGGATGTTCCTTTGATTATGATGATGGTTTTGTCTAAGATAAAACCAAAATTACTAATTCTTACTGAAACAGAAATTTGGCCTGTGCTAATTTTCTATGCAAAAAAAATGAGTTGTAAAATTTTGCTTATAAATGCTCGTTTATCTGAGAAATCTGTAAGGAATTACAATAAGCTAAAAGTGATTTTTAATGAAACAATCAGTAAGATAGATTTTATCTCAGCCCAATCAGAGATTGATAAGGATAGATTTAGTAAATTTGGGAATGAAAATATGACAGTAAATGGCAATTTGAAATTTGCACTTTCTTTACCTGAGTTTGAAAATAATAAAATCAGAAATAATTGGAATATAAAATCTGAACTTGTTATTACTTTTGGGAGTAGCAGACCCGGGGAAGAAGAATTAGTTGCAGAACTGCATAAGTATCTTATATCACAAGGTATTAAACATCAAATAATTATAGCTCCACGACATTTAAATAGGTTACCTGAGATTGAGAAAATATTGAAAAATTATAATATAAAATATGCAAAATTATCTACAATCAATAACAATTATGATATTCTTCTAATTGATAAAATGGGAGAGTTGACCAAAGCATATTCTATTTCTGACATTGCGATAATCGGTGGGAGTTTTTATGATTTTGGTGGACATAATCCACTTGAAGCAGCTTATTTCGGCATGCCGATTTTGATGGGAAAATTTCATCAGAGTTGTAGAAAAACAGTTGAAATACTGATGAAATATAACGCAATTGAGATTGTTGATAAAGATGATTTAAATCAAAAAATTTTGTATTTATGTAAACATCCTGAAATAAGAAAGAAAATGGGAAACTCTGCTAAAATGGTGATGGAAAGAAACAAAGATTCATTAAAAAAAACATTAAAAGCAATTGAAAGATATTTATAAATAAAGAAGGTTTTGATGAAAAAAGCATTATATTATAAAAAATTAGATGCCAACAAAGTCCAGTGTGAATTATGTCCACAAATGTGTGTAATCTCTGAAGGGAAAACCGGAATTTGCTTTGGAAGAAGAAATATTGGTGGAGAATTATTTGCAGAAAATTATGGGCATACTATTTCAATTTCTATGGACCCAATTGAGAAAAAGCCTTTATATCATTTTTATCCGGGAAAAGACATTTTATCAATTGGACCAAATGGATGTAATCTTCGTTGTATATTCTGCCAAAATTATCATATATCACAACAGATTAGTCCAACCAAGAAAATAACTCCTGAAGAGCTTCTAAAATATTGTGAACAAACAGGTTCAATTGGAGTTGCATATACTTATACTGAACCACTTATCTGGTATGAATTTATTTATGATTCTGCAAAATTATTACACGAAAATGGAAAAATCGCTGTTTTAGTCACAAATGGCACAATAAATGAAGAACCATTAAGAGAAATTCTTCCACTTATTGATGCAATGAATATTGACTTGAAAGCTTTTACTGATGAGTTCTACAAAAAATATTGTTCAGGATTTTTGGAGGCAGTAAAGAACACAATCAAAATTTCGTCCCGATTTAAGGTGACTCATATTGAAATTACTGATCTTATAATTCCTGACTTGAATGATAGCAAAGAGGAAATTCAAAATCTTGTTGATTTTATAGCAGAGATTGATAATGAAATCCCTCTGCATTTTTCCAGATATTTCCCAGCCTATAAACTGAATAAGCCTTCAACTCCTGCAAGCACTCTGCAATCTACTTACGAGATTGCAAAGAAAAAGTTGAAATATGTATATGTTGGTAACATTTCTCTCTCACATACCAGCGATACCTTTTGTCCCAATTGTGGAGAATTATTAATAAAAAGGGGTGGATTTTATTCAGATATTGTAAATATGAATGGTGAAAATCGCTGCAAGAATTGCAATTATTTAATAAAAGGAGTCCATCTTTTTGCATAACAAATTTTTTTATAGATCGTTTAGTAAGGCTGATATATTTTTGATAGTAGTAATTATTTTCATAGCAATTTTTTCGAGTATTATTGCTTTTCAAAAAGATAATTCAAAATATTCTTATGCGATTTGTGAAATTGATGGTAATCCTGTTAGAAAGATATCATTAGATAAAGATCAAAAAATTGATTTGAATAATGGTATGGAATTAGAAGTTAACAAAGGTAGAATACGAGTATCAAAATCAGATTGTCCTCAACAAATTTGTGTTAAACATAGTTGGTTAAAATATAGCAGTGATATCATTGTTTGTGTTCCCAACAGGTGTATTATTTATACTGAAAAGAAGGATGGGCTTGATTATATTTCTCGATAAAGGAGCAGTGGCAGTAGCAGTGGCAGTGGCAGGGGCAGTAGCAGTGGCAGTGGCAGTAGCAGGGGCAGGAGCAGAACATGAAAAAATAAGGAGTAAAAATGTCAGGTGGTTTTATGAATTTGAAAGTTTACAAAATGTCTTATGATATGGCAATGGAAATCTTTAATATTACAAAATCATTTCCAAAAGAAGAAATTTATGCTTTA
>JACNFI010000277.1:0-3004 GCA_014384665.1 Candidatus Cloacimonadota bacterium | reverse complement strand
TTAACTGACCAAATCCGTCGTTCATCACGTTCGGTATGTTCAAATATAGCTGAAGCTTATCGAAAGCGAAGATATCCGAAACATTTTACTTCTAAAGTTTCCGATGCAGATGGTGAAGCCAGTGAGACAATGGTCTGGGTAAATTTCGCAAAAGACTGTAGTTACATAAATGAAAATATTTATAACGATCTAATTAAAAAATATAAAGAAATCGGAAAAATGTTAGGTAGTATGGCAAACCATCCCGAGCGCTTCATACCCAAAGAATAATATTCTGCCCCTGCCCCTGCCCCTGCCCCTGCTACTGCTACTGTCCTTGCCCCTGCCACTGCCTCCCGCTACCTCCCGCTATTTAAAATTAAATTTATTAAGATGAAACATAATAAGCCTTTGATCTTATCTGCATTTTCAATAATTGCAGTTCTGTTTTTTATTTTAGAAAATTTCTTACCAAAGCCTTTACCATTTTTTAGAATAGGTTTAGCAAATATATTCGTCTTATTAATAATGATAAAAATTGATTTATTTTCAGCGCTGATTGTATCATTATCAAAAATAATTCTTGGAAATCTTTTTTCAGGTTTGCTTTTTACTCCAGTAATACTATTTTCATTATTAAGTAGCTTGGTTGCACTTCTTGCAATGTATTTATCTACAAGAAGCAAGATAGGTTTTAGCCTTATAGGAATCAGTATTATTGGTGCATTATTTCATAATATAACACAACTTGGGGTTGCTTATGTTTTGTTAATTAGAAATGCGAGGATATTTACACTTTTTCCGATTATGGTTGTGCTTGCTCTAATTACAGGAATTATTACAGGTTTTATCGCAACTATTCTTAATAATAAGCTGCAGTTTGATTCAATTTTACATAGAGAAACATCTTTACAAAGAGATTAAATGAAGCAAGTAAAATTTTCACAAGTTTTTTTTGTTGTCGTCTGCATTATCGTATTCTTTGCAGGTATTATTTCAGCTGTATTGTATCATTATAGTAGAGAACTTCCACCTATTTCAAAACTCAAAGAATATGAGATGATGAGTGGAACAAAAGTGTATGATAAAACTGGAAAATTAGTAAAAATATTCGCAAGTGAAAACCGTAGAACAGTCCCTCTTTCTGCAATTTCTGACACGCTTATAAATGCTTTTATTGCAATTGAAGATGATAGCTTTTATGAGCACTGTGGAATTGATATTATTCGTTTAATAAAATTGGTAGGCATGAATTTATTTACATTTACTAAACCAAAGGGGACCAGCACAATAACTCAACAATTAGCAAGAGATATGTTTTTGAATCTGGAGCAGTCATATAAAAGAAAATTAAAAGAAATGCTACTTGCATTTAAGATCGAAAGGACATTTTCCAAAGATCAAATTCTCGAAATGTATCTAAATAAGACATATTTTGGTGCAGGGAACTATGGTGTTGAATCAGCTGCTCAGAATTTTTTTGGAAAGACTGTAAAAGATTTAAATCTTGCCGAATGCGCTCTTATTGCTCGTTTACCCCAAGCTCCGAGCTATCTTAATCCTCTTAAAAACTATGATGTTGCTGTTTCAAGAAGTAAACAGGTACTTGAAAGAATGTTTAAATTAAACATGATTTCGAAAGACCAATATTTATCAGCATATAATGATACAATAAAAATTAAGAAAAGAAAGAAACAGAAAGATCCAGCAGATTATTTTCTGGAATATGTTAGAAAGTATGTTGAAAACAAATATGGTTCATCTACCTTATATAATGGCGGATTTAGTGTTTATACAACAATGGATTGGGATCTCACGAACTATGCAGATTCTGTGTTGAACAAGCATCTTCGCAAATTTGAGGAAAAACAAGATTATGACATTAAATATGATGATTTTCCTCCAGATACTACAGATTTTGATACTAAATATATTCAAGGAGGTGTCTATGCAATTGAACCAAACACCGGATATGTAAATGTTATGATAGGGGGGAGAAATTTTAATCATAGTAAATTTAACAGAATGTTTCAAGCCAAACGTCAACCTGGTTCTGCATTCAAACCGATTTTATATACAGCAGCTTTGGCTAATGGATATACCCCTGCGACAATGATAAATGACATACCGCTTGTATTTATTCAAGATGATTCTGTTTTTTGGAATCCAAGTAATTATTCAGAAAAACATTATGGACTTACTCGTTTACGAACTGCACTAAAGCATTCTCGTAATATCCCTGCAGTAAAAGTTATTTGTGATATTACTCCTCAAGAAGTTGTTAAGTATGCAAAAAGGTTAGGTATTGAAAGTCCAGTATATCCATATCTCTCTCTTGCACTGGGTTCCGCAGAAGTTTATCCATCAGAGCTTATTTCCTTATTTTGCGTGTTTGCAAATGGAGGTGAACGGATAACACCAATTTATATTAAAAGAATTGAGGATGAATCTGGAAAAACCCTTGAAGAACATACTCCACACTCTTCAAGAGTAATAAGTAAACAATTGGCGTATGTTATGACAAATATTATGCAATCTGTTGTGGATGGAGGAACAGCTGCTGGGATTAGGTGGAGAGGTTTTTATCTTCCTGCCGCAGGTAAAACAGGGACAACCGACAATTTCCAGGATGCATGGTGTATTGCATATACTACTCAGATAGTTTTGGGTATATGGGCAGGCTTTGATGATAACATTACTCTTGGAAGAGGTCAAGCTGGTGCTTATGTTGCAGTACCTCCTTGGCCATATATCATGAATAGAGCAGTTTATAACAACTCTTCTAAAGATACAACAGGCAATCCAATTATTGATAAAGAATTATACCAATTCCCTGAACCTGAAGGCATTACTCGTGTAAATATTTGTGACACCACCGGATTACTTGCCCAACCATTCTGCCAAAATGTATATAATGAGGTTTTTATTTCCGGGACAGAACCAACCATAATTTCGGACAGCTTAGGTTATAATTTTGAACCAATTGGATATCAGGATTTAACAATAGATACACTTTTTATCAATT
>JACNFI010000276.1 GCA_014384665.1 Candidatus Cloacimonadota bacterium | reverse complement strand
CTGTTTATCAAGAGAAGGAATGTATAATTCAATTATTGTACTGAATAAAACCGATGAAAATGGTGAGGTTCCTGTTGATGTTTATGAAATTTCACAGATTTTTAATATAGATTTAAGCTGTTACCCTAATCCCTTTAATTCTGATATCAATATACTATGTACTTTAAAAGAACCTTCAAAAAAGATACAATTATCTATTTATAATATCAAAGGGCAACTTGTTAAAGAATTATTTAGCAAACAAAGATTAGAAAAGGGTAAATATTCAGTTCTATGGAATGGAAAAAATTCTAAAAATTTACAAGTAAGTTCAGGTTTATATTTTATAATCCTTAAAAAGGATAATAGGATTATTCAAACAAAAAAAATAATAAAGATCGGAGGATGAGATGAAACAAGTAATATTCACAACGATATTATTAGTGCTTTGCACTAACCTTTATGCGGATTTTGCCGTAGATTCAACGCGGACTATGGATTCCACACATGTGAGCGCAATTAGAACTGCGTTTTCAGGCGGAAGTGAGATAGGAGAATTTTATTGGGAACACTTTTATAATTACCCAATACCCCGGCAAGGAATTGAAGATTCACTTATGGCAGAAGATGGGCGTTGGCTGGACTATTTCAATGCTGATTTATATGTAAAAGAAGCTATCTGGGGGGCTGTAGGGCTTGATATTCCGGAAGACGAAACTGATTCTTTGAAGCTTGATTTAGCCAGGGATTATCTCCTTGACCCATTAATGCAAAATGCTGAACATTATCTTGATCTTGATGTGGTGTGGGATTCCTTGGGAGCGGGACATGATGCCGGAACAAATATGTGGTTTGGTTTTATAACCAGAAATGTAGCTATTATGGTAGATATGTTGTGGAATTATGTTGATTCTACTGAAAGAGACTCTATGTGTGCGAGGTTAGACAGTCTTGCAGATTCATTACATTTCCATTTAGACAGACTGAAAAATACTTGGGGGACAGGCAAGCAACCACAATTTTTCCAACCTCATTTTTATGCTTCGGCACTTGGTTTAGCCGGATGTGTCCTCGGAAACACTACCTATATCAATTTTGCAAAGGATTTGATTTTTGATTTTCAGGTTCCTTATACTGAAGAACCACAGAATGGATATTTAGATCTGTTTACGACGGGAGAATATTATATCGGGGAAGGATTATCGTACTTTGGATGTAATAATTTAACACAATTGAGTCTATACTTTACTACATATTTAAGGATGTATGACGAAAACTTATATGAAGAAGATATAATTCATAATATTATGAACAAATTCAGTAATATGATAAGACCAGATATGTTATTCCTTACGCTAGATGATTGTTTCAATGGTAAATATAATTATAGCAATCCTGTAGATGAATATTATTTGTTAGGTATTTATGAATATTATTATAATAATACTTCGTGTGAGAACGATAATTCCATCAGATGGTATTTTAATGAATTTACAAATAAATACTGCGATGGTGACGAGTATCCTTCTTTAGCATGTTGGGATAGAGATTTTCATGCAGTATATTCTTACAATCCTAATAAAATGTCTGAAATTAATAGTACATACTCTTTTCCACAAATTATTTCGGAAGGATCATATTCAGACAAAGAACTGACTATTATGCGTCCTGCAACATCTACACAACAACAGTACGAACAATCGAATGCTCTTTACGTAAACTATGATAATTCACTCGATCCTTCCTGGCATGAACATGGTGACCAGACAAGTTATCAGTTGTTTGCAAAGGGTAAGTACTTGATAATAGATCCTGGTTATCTGGAGGGAGATGCTATTCATAAATTAGATGTATCACCCTTTATGCACAGCTTGATAATAATAAATCCTGATGAATCTAATCCATCTAGCTCAGAGCCAATCAATAGGGATCGATATACACCAGGAGACACATCGACTGTTCATGCTCCAAATCCATCCTTTAAAGAGCATTTTATTAATGATGATAGCATCGAAAAACTAAAAATTTATATGGATTATATTGACGATCCTAATGGTGATGATACAGTTAGAGTTGAACGAAATTATTACTCATTTAATAATGTATATTATGTGATTTATGATAACGTAATAAGATTTAACGGTACAAATTCAGATTCGATATGGAATACAATACATTTTGCACCTTATACTGGCGCCAATGATTATCTTACATGGAATTCTAATGGTGAATTTATTTTTGATAAATATCAGGAAACAACATTATATGGTTTAATTGGGTCTGTGAATGATTATGAAATTTCAGTATCAACCTTACCTACTGGTATCTTAAACGATGATCCCAGATCTCATAGTAGACTAGAAATCAAAACAAACGGTGTGGAGACTTCATTTATAACACTTCTTTACCCTTCCGAATCTGCAACTAATCCTATAACGGATATCATTGATGGAGATTCTTATTACGCAGTCGAGATATATGATGCTTCTAAGCAACCTGTTGAGAAATCCTATTATGCAGTTTCTGACAGTTTATTAGATATTTCATTTAATGATATTGATATTAATAGTGACGCAGCATTTGTGGGTTTGACATATCGTCCCGGTTATCAATTTGCTACAAAGGTAACTAAATTTATCATGGCAGAGGGTGATATTCTATTCTATAATGACAATGACACTCTTCTGGTCGATCCCAATTCATCTATTGATGAAGTAATTGCTACTTATTCTGGAACAGAGCTCAGCGTCATCGTTGTGTCCGACGATGAATATCCTCAGTATAGGATTCTAAGACAGGAAGTTGAGCCGGATAATTTCACTTCAATCGGTGTAGCGAACAAGGAAAATGGTACGAGCAACATCAAACATCTCAGCTATGACAGCGATTACTTTTATGTAAATTGGTATGATTTTTCTACCAGTCCCGTATATCTTACCACTTCGGTTTTAGTACCTTATGGAGATACTTTAGTAATTGGAAATGGTGTTACTATTAATTGTATGAATTCCGACATAAAGATTGAGATTGAAGGTGAGATAAGTATTGGAGATGGTGTTACGTTTACCTCGCCGGACTCAGTTGGGTGGGATGGTCTTTATCTGTTAAATACAAGTGCCGAGATCATTATGAACAATGTAACCTTTGAGAGAGGTAACATCGTCTGCGAATCTCGCTTCTTAGTAATAAACAATAGTGATTTTACAAATACAGGTATCGTAC
>JACNFI010000275.1 GCA_014384665.1 Candidatus Cloacimonadota bacterium | reverse complement strand
AAACACAGGTAACACCTTAAGAGTTGGTGTAAAATATAAAGTCCATTAAACGAGTCAGAGTTGGAAAATGAGTAATATCGAAAAATTGGAAAAAGTTCGCATACACTGCCAAATTAGGGTGATACGCGACAAAATTGTCGGGGATATAGACATTAGGTGAATATTCTATAAGGTAGGAACTTGTGAAAAAATTGATAGTAAAAAATTATATTATTGAAATTAATAATTCATTCAATACCTCAAACTTCAATAATTTGGATGAATGTAGAGAACTATTTGATGAGATTTCAACATTTTATTCATTCATTCAGCTTGAATCAGAGAGATTTGGTATATTGACCCTTGAATATGATTGGTCAAATTTATATAAATTATTAGATATTCAAAGTAATAGTACTTCACACTTAACTGTCACTTGCAATGTTTCATGTATAGAGATTGAATCAACTATTCAGGTTCAATATAGAAACCTATTTACTCACTATTTAGAAATGAATCTCTATGACTTTTTCTTAATCTTAAATTTTTCGGTACCTGGTTGTTTTACATTATGCCCAACAAAACTACATGACGGGACTGGACATGTTATTAACTTCAAAGTTGATTCAGCAATATTTGAATCATCATGTTACAAATCAGGATTGTTAGAATGGCCAACAATATCTAAGGTTCCTTTAAAAATAACAGTTAACTGGTATAAATCTCTAAAAATGTCAAATAAACAGATTTCAGCGTCTAATATTGAAAGAACTATTTTCGCTATTCTAAATTTTTGTGAAATTGATAGTATCAACCCATGTTCAATAATTTGGTTAGCTCATGCATTAGAAGCAATTTTCAACATAAATACAGGTGGAATACAGAAGACCTTATCTGATCGTATCTTTCTAACACTTGGAAAACCTAGCTTAAATACCAAGAAAATAAAAAAAGTAATTATTGATTTTTATAGTTTCCGATCAAGATTTGTTCATGGGGATTTTAATATACATCATCCATCTCAAAATGAAGTTTTGGATAAAAATATAGAGGACTATATAAACAACATATTAAATACACAAGCAAATATTTTTAAAATTTTATTATCAACAATACAGAAGATGATCTTGTCTAACTGTATAAATATAGAATTTAAAGAGCAAATAATTTTGCATCCAACCATTGAAAAGAGCTAGTATGCATATTTCAAATCACATAAAGATCCTATAATGAAACATTTAATTCAGCTAACAAAAGCATCAGCGTTTTTATACATGCGTGGGGTTTGGTCTGAATCTTACGATTCAGACGATTGTGTGAACCGATTGAGTTTGCAGTTCTTTCGGTCACGCTGCATGCTTGCACATTATACGCATTAAGTGGTGAAATAAGATAATAATTTTTTAATTATTGGAGTTTCAATGAATAGTCCACAAAAAGAGTTAGGAGAATACTTAGAGATTTTAATTCGAAATTTACGTTTTGCTAAAGCTTATCAAACTCAGTTAAATATTATTAATGACTGGAAATTCTCGAATAAGTTTTCCGCAATAAATACTGGTTCTTTCTTTTTTCTATTAGTTTTAAACAGTTTTAATAATACAATTTTATTAGAACTATATAAAATTACAGCAAAAAGAGAAAATAAAAACATTATTGATTGGCTAACAAAAGCAAAATCAAATAGCAGTGCATTAATTTTAAAACAGTTAAAACCTTATAATGGTTATGAAGTAATTAAAGCATCAGCCTTCAATTCTATTGTTGATAAACATTTAGAAAAGCTTACAAAAGTTAATAAAACAATTGAAAATCTTCAGAATCGAAGAGATAAATTCGTAGCTCATACAGATAATAAATATTTTGCAGATTCAGAGAAGTTGTTTAAAGATTTTCCAATTTCTTCAGAAGACATATCATCTTTAATTGAAATAATTGATTCCATACTTCATAAGCATTATAGTTTTTTTTTTCAAACAGATATTGATATTAATATATACAGTACAAGCAATGTAGATTCTATTTTAAGAAATGTTTATGCTTTCAATAAAATTTGGCAAGACTCTGAATTAGTTGAAAAAGGATTTAGGCCAATTGATTATTTACCCAAGGAAAAAGAAATTTTATATTAAAAGAAAATATTGATAAATGCGTATAACAAGCGTGTCGGCAGTAGGGCTGGTCAGTGCTTTTTGTTTGAATCTTACGATTCAAAGGGCTGGTCGGTTTGTTTTCACCGGAATCGTTTCGATACCGCCACGCACTTGAAATCCAAATTAAAAAAAATTGTTCTATTTATGTTACATTTTCAAGTAAAATAATTATAAATCTAAATATTTATTGACTTATCATGTATCATTTTTGATTCTGTATTCTATGAAAAAGAAATATGAAAAAATCAAAGTAATCAGAATTACGTTCAATAATATATTTCGTGATACGTTTTTCGCCAAAATTGATGACGGGAGAAGTAAGATTTGAAATATAGTTTGCATTTCCAGAAAAACACTTATATTTTTCTGGGAGAATGCAAAAAGGATAAAACCTATGAAGCTTTATAAGAAAGTGTTTTACTTCATTTCAGGTCACGGCAGGGGTTGGGCTTTCTCAGCAAATGATTTAATGAAAAAGTTCACTCGTCAGGAAGCTGACAGCACTTTATCGGATTTAGTAAAAAAGGGTAAAATACGAAGAGTTTGCCGAGGTATTTACGATTACCCCAAATACAGCGAGTTCTTAGAACAAAAAATGAGTCCTGACATTGACCAGGTAGCTCGTGCATTTGCCAGAAAATTCAATTGGCGAATAGAAATATCGGGAGACAGTGCTTTAAATTTATTGGGATTATCTACTCAAATAGTGGGAAAACACATTTATTTAAGCGATGGCGAAAATAGAAGTTATAATATCAACGGTACAATTCTTGAATTCAAAAAAACAGTTCTGAAAAATATTGGATTCAAACATAAAGAAAGTTCGCTGATTGTTCAAGCACTAAAAGCATTAGGCAAAAATAATATTTCACCCAAAGTGACAGATAAGATCAGAAAACAAATTGAGCCCACAATGTATAATAAGATTTTGAAAGACACACAATCCTCCACAATATGGATTTATGAAACCATTAAACAGATTTGCAGTGAGAATTGATGAATAAAATTGCCAACCTTTCCGATAATGATCGTAGCGACCTTTTCCGAGAAACAGCAAGCAAAATGCATACAACAAATGCTATCG
>JACNFI010000274.1 GCA_014384665.1 Candidatus Cloacimonadota bacterium | reverse complement strand
GTTAAATAAAATCATAGATTTTCCCAAAGGGATTTAACAGGGTGAATCTGCATTTTGCGTTTCTGCAGGTGAGCTTCTCCGTTAGGCGCTACGAAAATTAGTACAAACAACAGATTACAAAATATTATCAATTGCGCTAACTATAGTTTTGATTTGTTAAGCTTGGTGTAATTACCTTCAATCTTTAAGGACAAATCATCATGACATTAAATTTTGAAATTAGCACTATTCTAATCGGGATACTCGTATTTTTTGCAAGAGTTTTTGATGTTTCTTTAGGAACATTTCGAACAATCAGTATCGTTCAAGGAAGAACAAAGATCGCTTTCCTACTTGGATTTGTAGAAATTAGCATGTGGCTATTAGTTTTATCAACAGTTTTGAATAGAGTGATGAACACACCAATTTTAGGCTTATTCTATGCTCTTGGCTTTTCAACAGGTAATGTTGTTGGAATTTTTTTAGAGAAACGGATTGCTCTTGGAAAATCAATTTTACGTGTAATTACTCCACAGAATGGCAAAAAAATTGCAAAATTAATTAGGAAATCTGGATATGTTGTAACAACATTTCAGGGTGAGGGTAAAAATGGTCCCGTAACAGAATTATGCATTGTATGTCAAAGAAAAGATTTAGGTAAAATCCTTCGTTTAGTACAATCGATTCAAAAAGATGTCTTTTACATCACTGAGCAAGTAAGCAATGTAAGTAAAATATATCGTCCTACAATGGTACCCCGTACAGGGTGGAGAGCAATTATAAAAAAGAAGTAAATAACTCGATTAATTGCTTAACCTATCTAAAAATTTAATAGGAGATTAATAAAGAGATGATAAAGAAAGCTTTAATACTTGCTGCTGGAGACGGCGGTAGATTATACAATTTAACTAAAGACAAACCAAAAGCAATGATCTCACTTTTAGGTTTATCTTTAATTGAAAGAGTAATTTTAACCACAAAAAAAGTGGGCATTAGAGAATTTGTGATAGTTGTTGGTTATTTAGGAGACAAAATAAAGTCATTTTTAAATAACGGAGAAAGGCTCAGAGTAAAAATAGATTATATCGAGAATGAGGAATGGCAAATAGGTAACGGAGTTTCTGTTTTGAAAGCTAAAAATTTGTTAAATGAAAGATTTTTCCTTTTGATGTCTGATCATCTCTTTGATGCCCGTATTATTAAAGAACTTGTCAATAACAATAAAAAAAGTTCAGTCATCTTAGCAGTTGATAGAAAAGAACCTTTACAAGGGGATAACATGGTTCTGGAAAGTAATGGAAAGATAGTTGAAATAGGTAAGTATATAGATGAATCAAATTGCATAGATACAGGAATCTTTTTATGCTCACCAAAGATATTTAATTATATCGAACTAGAAGTTAAAGAAGGTAGGACAGAACTTTCAGATGGCATTGCTAAAGCAGCGAAGAATGAAGATGTAGAAGTTTTTGATATAACGAGCATTAACCCATATATCTCAGCTATGAGGAAAGAGGTTAAAGCTTTCTGGATGGATATTGATACAGTGGATGATATAGTTAAAGCAGAAAAACTTCTGATTGAAAATGCCTGCAAAGGTAGGAATGACTTTCTTGCAACATACGTGAATAAGCCAATAGAAAATTTTATTGTTAAACGGATCGCAAATAATAGAATTACACCTAATCAAATTACTGTCCTTACAAATATAATTGCTTATGCGTCCACAATTTTATTCCTCAAAGGAAATCTATTGTTCGCTTCTCTTCTTACCTTTATTGTCTCATTTATGGATGGTGTGGATGGAAAACTTTCAAGAGTGAAAATATCTTCCTCAAATATAGGGAAAATGGAGCATGCCTTTGATTTCCTTTTTGAACACTCATGGTACATCGCTTTAGCCGTTTATCTATCAAAAACCTATGGGATATCAGCAATTATATTCTCTACATTTATTGTACTTTTTGATAGTTTCTCTCACTACTGTGGACAGGCATTTGGGAAGGCGGTTAAAGGTCGTCCCTTATCAGATTATGGAAAACTTGAAAGAACATTCAGAAAATTTGATGGTAGAAAAAACAGTTATATTATCTTTATTCTCATTGGGGCTTTATTTAATGTACCATTTTACTCATTGATTGCTGTGACTCTTTGGTCATTTGTTAGTGCATTATTTTATGTTGTTAGAACTCTTAAACATTTATATGTAATGAATGGTGAAAAATATGGACAAGATTTTGATAATTATCGGATTCGTTTTTGAAAACAACAAAGGAGCACAAGTGGTTGGAGCGCAACTCTTCAATGTAAATAAAGAAGAGAATGGAGCAGGTCTGCAAAATAGTATTTATAAACATGAATGATAACTCTATTATAAATTTTATATATCAACAAATTGTTTGAAAATTAAAATTAGTTAGAAATATATATTCATTAGATTATACTTTAATTAACTTATAAATATACATTATGTTAAGCGCCTAACATGGTGCTGCAGTTGACCGCCTCGCTCTGTGCAATTTTTCAGGTTTTGAGTACTATTCATGTTTTGTGCTTTTCTTCAAGTTCTGTGCGTTAATTTCGGCGGCAACTGAGCACCTGGGTTATGCTTTTAAGAAGATATTATGAAAAAATAGATTGTTAAAAACACAAGATGTATCTAATATAATTATTTTTGTGTAAGGAGAATTTGACATGGGCGACAAAGGAAAAAAAGATAAAAGCAAACGAGAAGATCAAAAAAAGGCCAAACTAACCCAAAAAGAAAAACGGAAACAGAAAAAAGAAAAAAACAAATAAATTCAAATAAATAAAAAACACATAACCATATAAGCAGTTCATATGTTGCTTAGCCAACATATCATTCCATCCCCGCGTTCGCGGGGACAGATCCTTCGGATAACTGTTTGCTTGCACAAGCCCAGTATTAATATAAAACGGGATAAATTATTTATCCCATTAGATACAGAAATTAAATCAATCTTTATTTCTTAATCATTTAAAATATCTAATGGGGCAGGTAAGCCTCTTCTGTGCGGATACTGTAATGTCGGATTCGTATCTGATTTCTAACCATATCTAATAACTTAGTTTTTGACACAATTCCTCCTTTTTCTAATTTTTTCTTGACAGCACTTATTCATCTTTTAATAAAAGTTTAAATAATAAGCAATGTAACAAATCCTATCCCGATAAATCGGGACGGGATAAATAAATTAGTAATGGAAACTACAATGCAAGGTTTTTA
>JACNFI010000273.1 GCA_014384665.1 Candidatus Cloacimonadota bacterium | reverse complement strand
CACTTCATTTCTGGCTACGACTTGCTTCGCCAAGAAAAGTGTCATTCCCGTGAAACTTGTTCTCAACTTGATTGAGGAACGGGAATCCATTCCTTACAACCTGTCTTTTACTGCGTCTTCACTCTATATGGATTCCCGAGCGGGGTCGGGAATGACATCTGTGAGCGTTTGGAATGACATGAGAGTGCAATTTTGCAGAACCCATATATTTCTTATCTTTTTATCGTTCCGTTTTTATAAAATGGAGGTTTAATAATTATAGCTTGTAAGAGTTTGTTTCTAACCTTAATTTCAATCTTTGTTCCACTCTTCATAAACTCTCGTCTTACATAACCAGTTCCAATGCCAATATTCAGACTGGGAGAGATAGTTCCGCTTCTTACTTCGCCTATTAACTGACCATCTTTATAAATCTCATAATGAGGTCTTGGGATACCTTTTTCATTCATAATAAATGCGACTAATCTTCTTTTTATCTTTTCTTCTTTAACTTTAAGGAGAGATTTTTTACCAATAAAATCATCCTTGTCAAATTTAACAATCCATCTAAGTCCTGCCTCAAGAGGATTTGTCTTTTCATCAATATCATTTCCATATAAGGGATATTTCATTTCTAATCTGAGTGTATCTCTTGCCCCAAGTCCAATTGGCTCAATATCAAACTCTGCTCCTGCATCTTCAACTTTATACCACAAATCTTCTGCCCTATTAAGTTCAGTAAAATAAATTTCAAACCCATCCTCACCTGTATATCCAGTCCTGGAAAGAATTACAGGCACATTGTCAATCTTTGTTCTGATAAAATAATAATATCCAAGCTTTGAGAGATTATCCTGCACAAGTTTCTGCACAACCTTTTCAGAGTCAGGTCCTTGAACACCGATTAGTGCTGTTTCATCACTGACATTCTCTAACTTCATATTTTCAATAAGATTCTTCTTTAGCCACGCAAAATCCTTATCAAGATTGGAAGCATTCACAACAAGATAGAAAATGTCCTCATCACGATAAACCAGCAGGTCGTCAACAATTCCGCCGTCTGGGTAGCACATATTACTGTATTGCACCTGACCAACGGCAAGTTGAGATGCATCGTTTGTCATTGTTTTCTGCACGAATTCCAATCTTTTCTTTCCTTTTACGATGAATTCCCCCATATGGCTTAAATCAAACATACCAACAGATTCTCGGACTTTACGATGTTCGTTTATTATTCCTTTTTCGTATTGGATTGGCATTTCATATTCAGCAAAAGACATCATTTTTGCGTTTCTCTTTTTATGAATCTTGTAAAAGGGTGTTTTCTTTGCCACTTATTCTCCTTCTTATTTCAAAAATGCTTTTTCCCCTTCTCCATACACAAACAGGCGATATGCTTTTTCAACTCTATCCCAGTTATTTTCCCTATCCATTGCCCATTTTCTCCCAAGTCTGCAGTAATTATTATCCTCATTCCTTTTTGCTGATTCAACAATTATTCTCTCTTCATTTGGAAAAGGTTCCTGCTTTCTGCCATTCAGAAAATATGTAAGGTGAACACCTTTTTCTGATTCAACGATTTTCACTTGCTTCAAATCTGCATTACTCACAACTTCGCTCAATGTATTTCTAACCAAATCTTTTTTGATATCTTATTTTTCGATTTTTCTCAGTGCTCTCAGTGTTCTCAGTGGTGAATTCTTTTTGGTTTCGGTTTAGCCGAGTTAGGATTTAGAAATTTATATGTCTTGATACACTTCTTTACAAGTAATATTCTGTAATTCCAATTCATTTAATACTGGCTTATAAATCTCAGGTTTGACCGGAATTTGCACACCGATTTCTTTAATTTCTCCATTCAGAATCAATTTTACTGCAATTGCACCTGGCAAGCCAACAGTTCTTGACATAGAAGAATCTCCATCTGGAATTCCATAATCAATCATTGTGGAAGTGATTTTTTGCTTTTTATCAAGATATTCTGCAAGAAATTCATGATGCAAAACCAGAAGGTCTTTTTCTCCAGGAGCATACTTCAATTTATCCAGCAGGATTTTGCAGAACACATCCATTGCTGTGCCTTTTTCAAGCCCGATTTTTTCATCTCCAAGAAGCCCAATCCATTCCATTCTGTGTATTGGGTCAGAAGATTCATCTACATCCCATTTATCAGCAAGAGTTTTTTTCAAATCATCATATTCAGAACTTTTTACAAAATTTTTCATAAAATTAGCATAAGTTAAATTTTGGAGGTCATCCTCTTTCTCATCATCAAGAAGTCCGAGTTCTACAATCTTTTTCATTGTAACGCACCAACCAGGATAGCGTAAAGTCCCGCGGAACATTGTGTTTGTGTCCTGAATATCATAAATATCTTTGTAAGGCACAGAATCGCGATTTGGATATGCTTCTAACTTTCCAAATCCAGGAATATCAACATCCCAATGAGTGGCGAAAAGTTCAGGTCCGGGAATCTCAACAATTTCATTTTCCATCAGATATTTGGCAGAGTTTTTTCCAGCCATAACAACACCTCGCGGACTCCACGAGAATTTATAACCCCAGGGATTTGTATTTGCTTCTGGTGCAGGCAAGCCACCACAATATGATTTGAAACTTGTTATTCGCCCACCATTGCTCTTTACATTGTGAATCACACGCATTGCAGACATATGGTCAATTCCCGGGTCAACGCCGATTTCATTTAGCAAAAGCAATCCTGCCTTTTTTGCTTCGCCATCCAATGCTTTCATTTCATCGCTGACATACGAAGTTGTTACCATATTCTTGCCATATTTTAAGCATAATTTCGCAACTTTCACATGATAAGTATAGGGCAACAAACTTACTGACAGATCGTTTTCTGAAACCAACTCTTCCAATTTTTCTTCATCTTTTACATTCAAAGAGATTGCTTTTCCTCGCGGATGGTCTCCTACAAGTTTCTCTGCTTTGCTAACAGTTCTACTTGCAACTGTAATAAAAAAGTCCGGTTGTTCAAGCAGATAGTTTACATGTGGTCTTGAAACCAAACCCGCACCTAAGATCAATACTTTTTTCATATTTTTCCTTTCTTTTTATATTGTTATGTATAATATTAACCACAAGGTCAATTCACCCCGTGTGTCGTTTAACGGTTGCGCAGCTCGAAACGGTTGACGGAAAACGGTAAACGGCACTTCTATCCCCGCGGACGCGGGGATTGCCGTAAAACGTAGCGAGTCGCTCAACCGCAACCGTTAGACCTCGTTTATAATATGAATCATTCTTTCTAT
>JACNFI010000272.1 GCA_014384665.1 Candidatus Cloacimonadota bacterium | reverse complement strand
ATTTGAAATTTTATTAGAAATTTGATATTTGTAATTAGTCATTTAAATAGCCTTTATAAAAGAGTCTCAAGGCAGAATAAAAATTTCTTGCCAAAAATTACACGAATTTTATTGATAAGATATTAATACCATTTATCACCTTTTCAATAACATAGTCTTTTTGCTCATCAGTTAGTTCTGGATAAATAGGAATGGAAATTACTTCATTTGCTGCTTTTTCTGCTTCAGGACAGTCTCCTTCTTTGTATCCTAAGTATACAAAACATTCTTGAAGGTGAAGCGGAACAGGATAGTAAATAGCATTGCCAATATTTGAATCATTTAAATACTGTTGAAGTTTATCACGATTTTCAGTTCTAATTGTATATTGATTATAAATCGTTTTATTATAATTTTCAACATAAGGGATTCCAACAACATCTTCAAGCTTATCATCATAATATTTTGCGTTATCCTTCCGACCCTTATGCCATTTTTCTAATAAAGGAAATTTAACCAGAATTACTGCTGCTTGAATTGTATCTATGCGGAAATTTCCTCCAATTATCTTATGATAATATTTTGGTTTACTTCCGTGTGCTCGGAGCACTCTTATTTTTTCTGCCAATTCTTCATTATCTGTAGTAACCATTCCACCATCACCACAACAACCAAGATTTTTACTTGGAAAGAACGAGAAACATCCGACATCTCCAAGAGAACCAGCTCGCTTACCTTTATATTCTGAACCAATTGCTTGTGCGGCATCTTCTATAACATATAAATCATGTTTCTTTGCAATTTCATTGATCTTATCCATCTCAGCTGTTTGACCAAAAAGATGAACAGGTATGATAGCTTTTGTCTTATCAGTAATTTTCTCCTCAATCAAATCTGGATTAATATTATAAGTTTGGGGGTCTATATCCACAAATACAGGCTTTGCACCAACACGGTAGATGCAGCCTGCAGTTGCAAAAAATGTAAAAGGAGTTGTAATAACTTCATCTCCTACTCCAATATCAAATGCCATCAAGGATATTAAAATTGCATCAGTTCCGGAAGATACACCGATAGCATATTTACATCGGCAGTATTCAGCAATTTTGCTTTCCAGTTCTGCTATTTGAGGTCCGTTAATAAATTTTTTTGAATCAAAAACATCTCTCATTGCTTGTAAAACATCTTCTTTAATCGGCTCATATTGAGCGTTAAGGTCTAACATTGGGACTTTCATATTCACCTCTTATTTTTAGTTTATCTATAATTTTTCTTGGTTAAAAGCCTTTTTTGCGACATATTTCCATTCTTTCTAAAACCAGTTTTTGGATAGCTGCTTCATCCAAATTGGGATGTTGATTTCTTATGCCCTCTTTCATAACCTCATAAGTTAAATCAGTCAATTGTATTGCTTCCTCAATCCTTTGTTGAGGTGTCATTTTCCTATAAATTTCTATGCGTTTTTGTGTTAACTTATTAAAATTATTTTTATACATCTTTATCCAGATTATTTTTTAACAGCTGTCTTTCATCAACTTTTTTAAATAATTTAGCCGGACTTCCGAGGACTATCTTTTCTTTGGGAACATCTTTTGTAACAACAGAACCAGCAGCAACCATCCCATCTTCTTCTATAACTTTTCCAGGTAGAATCGTTGCATTAGTGCCTATTCTTCCACCAGTTTTTATGGTAATTCCTTTGAAATGCTTATATCGTTCTTTATCGCGTGCCATATAATTATCATTACTTGTGGCAACACAAGGGGCTATAAAGCAGTAATCACCAACTTCTGAATAAGCTGTAATGTATACATTTGTCTCAAACTTGCATCGGTTACCTATTTTTACAAAATTTTCAATAGTAACATTTCTCCCCACAATATTTAAATCCTCTATTTTTACATTCTCTCTAATTGTAGAAAGATCTGCAATAAGATTTTTATTTCCAATTTCACAGCCAACATAGATGACTACATTTGCTCCAATCAGGCATTCGTTTCCAATAACAGCAGGTTCATACTTTTTAGCCTTAAAAATGCTTCTTGGGGAATATAAAGGCTCCTTGCCAATAATGGAATTATCGTCTATTCTTACCCCATCACCGATTTTTGAACCTTTATGAATCACAACATTATGACCGATAAGACAATTATTTCCGATGTTTACATCATTTTCTACTATTGTGTTCAGACCGATTTTTGTATCATTACCTATTCTTGCTGTTTTTGCTATCCAATTTTCCATTTTATATTCCTTGAATTTTTTCTGGTTTACCATGATTTTCTAGCGACTTTTGAGCGGCAACAAGAATTTTAAGAACATCCAGTCCATTTTGCCCATCTGATAATGGCTTTTGTTGTTTTGAGATACAATCAATGAAATGTTTTGCTTCTTTTCTCAATGGCTCTGAAAGATTGATTTTGGGAATTTTAATATCTCCATCGTGCAAGATAAGAGATTCTGCAAAGGAGTCATAGGTTACATTGGAAGCATCCACACCTTTATCATAAATTCTGATTTTCTCACGAATTTCCATATCATCAAAAGTGACCATTTTTTTGCTTCCTACGATAGTAAATTTTCTGATTTTATGTGGGTCGAGCCAGCTTACCTGTCCTGTTGCGATTACGCCATTTTCAAAATAGATTGTGAAAAACACAACATCATAAATCTGTTTTCTTTTCTGCAAAAATGTCTGTCCTGTTGCTGATACTTTTACAGGTTTTGAATTTATTAAATGAAGCATTATTGAAATATCGTGTGGTGCAAAACTCCATAAGGCATTTTCATTTGAACGAACTTTTCCAAGATTGACTCTCTGGGAGTAAATATAAAGTACATCACCAATAGTTTTTTCATCAACTAATTTTTTTAGATATTCAATAGCAGAGTGGTAAAGCAGCAAATGTCCAACCATTAAGGTTAGATTTTTCTCTTTTGCTAAATCCACTAATTCTTTTGCTTCGCCAATGTCCAGAGTAATTGGCTTTTCTACAAAACAATGTTTTCCCGCAAGAAGTGCATCTTTTGCAATCTGAAAATGGGTTTCTGCACTGGTGGCTACAACAACTGCTTCTACATCAGAATTTTCTACAAACTTTTGATAATCCTTTTCTATCTTAATTTCAGGAAACTGAGCCTTAACTCTTTCCAGATTCTTTTCTACCAAATCACTTACACCAACCAGTTCACAATCTGGAAGAGCATAAAAGGTTCTTATATGATTAAAGCCCCATGAGCCCGAGCCGATTACTGCCATTTTTGGTTTTGTCATTTTTCAGTCCCTTTCTTTAACTTATAGATAATCCTCTCCGTGGTATCGAGTATCTCTGCTATCTCCTCTTTTGAGTAATAAGTAATAGGACCTGGAGGATACTTATCGGTTGAGTTCACTTGCCCGCCTTCCAAAGTTTTACGGCGGACAGGCAGAAACACAATATGGCAGATTAGCCCTGAATTATGAGATTATCTTTAACTGGCATAACAAGCGTTAACCTAAAATCCCCACTTGGTCTCTGTCAAATGGAACAATTGTTAGGCTTCATTTTTACTATTTTCAAACTAAAAAATTTACTTATAGAATCAAAATCCTTATCATTATGTAGAAACTCAAAATTGTTTTCCAATACAACAGATGCAATTAAACAATCAACAGTTTTTCTAATTGTAGTACCATTTTTTCTGCAAGTTCTATAAATCTCAATAGATTTTAAATAAGTCTCTTTATTATCCATTGGAAAAAAGATGAAATCATCAAGAATTTCTTTTGCCCCATTGAATTTTTTATCGGTTTTAATTCCTTGTAAAATCTCCACATAAATTATCCCTGGCAAAACAATTTGCTTATTTGAACTTAATATCTTTTCTAATAACTTTGTTTTACTATTCTCTTTATTTTTGAAGTAATCAACCCAAACAGAAGTATCTACAACGACCATAACCTACCTTCTCTCATCTCTTCTAAATTACCCTCCCAATTAACCTTACCTTTCAATTTAAGCAATTTTTGTTTTGCAATTTTTTGTGTGTCAAATTGTTGAGTATATTCTTCTTTTTTGAGGATAATAATTTTTACAATTTCATTTTTACCAATTTTATGCAAAATATTCTTAGGCAAATTTAAATGTTCATCTTCTAATTTTGTTTCAAATTCATAAGCTAACATAACTTTCTCCTACTAATAAGCATGGGAACCAAATAAGATTATTTTAATAGGCTTATAATCGCTTTTCAGTTTTTCAACAATTTCAGATAATATCTCTTTAATTTCTCTCTTCATATCTTATTTGAATAATATTTACCAACAAATCGTATTTAATTTTCTCTGACATTTGAAATAGTTTTATTTCTTTTTAATAGGAATTACTCAAATTTATAATTAATATGGTTGTATCGTTCAATATAGTGAACGATTTCGGAGTATTATTGTTCTTCATAATATACAATAGTTGTTTTACTAATATCTTAGTGAAAATTGAAGTAATGTATCTTATATTTCATTATAGTGTTTGTCCGTAAAATTAACTTTTTTATTAAAACCTTACGGATGGTTGAACTTGTGAAACCGCCGTAATGGTTGGATATCACCTTCACCATTGCGTCCCGATATATCGGGATCGCAAGGTTTTGACTTTACTGACAAACACTAAATAGGCACACTTCGTGCTCCTCACTTGCAATTATTATTTCTTGCAACTGACTGAAAATATGTATGTTACGCTATATAATTAATAAATTATTAAAATCTTAATCAACTAAATCAATATCACGAATATCAATCTCAACAGCAACTGCTTGACGAATCAAATCAATGTTTAAAACTAATTTATATTTCCCCTTACGATGAGAAATTTTACCCTGAAAATTTTTAAAAGGACCTC
Organism: Candidatus Cloacimonadota bacterium; assembly: GCA_014384665.1. Taxonomy (GTDB): domain Bacteria; phylum Cloacimonadota; class Cloacimonadia; order JGIOTU-2; family JGIOTU-2; genus JACNFI01. Next base: position 11,789 of record JACNFI010000272.1, on the reverse strand, counting down.
TTATCACTCGCACTCTTCTACCTCTTTGTAAATAAGAATGAGAAAATAATCTGATACCCTTTTCTCTAACTCCACGAATCTGTTGTAATTCCTTAACAAACTGGAGTTGGTCAAGTGGTTCAAGGAACTTGCATATATGTCCAGTTTGATATAATTGTCTTTTCCCATCCACATTACATCTACAAAAAATATATCCGGAGAAAAGGGGCTTCATAAAAGTAACAACACGATTTTTATAATATCTTACACTCTCCTGCAAAGGTAAAAAATATGAAATATTGTACTCCATACAACTCTGTGCTACTTTTTTCTCATGACGAGATTTAGTATAAACTGCATACCATATTGTGCCATCATTAGGAATTTTTAGTTCACCGTATATTTCTACAACTTCATTTAACAATTGCATAAATAAAAAAATTAAATGGACTAAATAAACAATCTTTTAAGTTCACTTACTTTGTCAGTTTTTTCCCAGGTGAAATCTTCTTCTTCCCTTCCAAAATGACCATATACAGCTGTCATTTTATAAATAGGACGCTTAAGATTTAAATATTTAATTATTTCACTTGGTTTTAAGGGGAAAACTTTTTTCACAATTATTGCCAACTCGTCATCGGAAACCTTTCCTGTTCCAAAAGTATTTATTGTAATACTTACTGGTTCTGCGACTCCAATTGCATAGGCAAGTTGGAGTTCACATTCTGTTGCAAGATTAGCTGCAACTATATTTTTTGCAATGTATCGTGCCATATAGGATGCGGTTCTATCTACTTTTGAAGGGTCTTTGCCAGAAAAACAGCCACCACCATGACTTCCTTTCCCACCATAGGTATCCACAATAATTTTTCTTCCCGTAAGACCTGTGTCTCCCATCGGACCACCAATTACAAATCTGCCAGTTGGATTAATATGAATTTTAATGTCTTCATTCCACAAATTTGAAGATATTACAGGTTTGATAACTTGCTCCAATATACCATTTCTCAGTTGTTCAATTTCTACATCTTGTGAATGATGAGCAGCTATTACAACATCAACAATCCTCTGCGGAACGCCATTTTCATATTCTATAGAGACTTGCGATTTCCCATCAGGTTTTAAGTAGTTTAATATTCCATTTTTTCTGACTTCAGCTAATCTTTGAACCAATTTATGAGCAAGCATTATTGGTAAAGGCATAAATTCTGGAGTCTCATCGCAGGCATAGCCAAACATCATTCCCTGGTCGCCTGCACCCTGCTCATGCGTTTCAGTTTTGTTAACCCCTAATGCTATATCTGGAGATTGTTGGTTAATTGTAGTTAATACTGCTGTAGTACGATAATCAAAGCCCAATTCTGGCTCTGTATAGCCAATTTCTTTAACAGTATTCCTTACCACTTGTGGAATGTCCACATAACACTTCGTTGTAATTTCTCCACCAACAAGAGCAAATCCTGTTGTGACAAATGTCTCACAGGCAACTCGGCCATCAGGGTCACATCGTAAAACTTCATCCAAAATTGCATCAGAAATCTGGTCAGCAACTTTATCTGGATGACCTTCTGTAACTGATTCAGAAGTAAATATGTGTCTATCTTGATTCATTTTCTTTCTCCTTAATCTTATCAAACTTTTCTTTTAATCTGTTGTAATATTCTATCTTATCCCAACGAATCTTGCCCTTTTCTTCAGGATGTAATTTATATAAATTAGTCCTATTGATATGATAATTAAAGAGTTATTATTCCAGTCCTTTTCATCCCCCGGAGAACGGGCAGGGCTGGGGAAATAATTCATCTCCATATCCGAGGGGTTCAGCCCTCTTTAGACCAGACACTTTTTTAATCTCATACTTTTTAAGTTCCAATTGACCAAGAAGTCAAGTATTTCTCCTGCTCTTTTGTCAGCTCATCAATTCTTATATTCATAGAATCAAGTTTAAGCTCAGCAATATGGTCGTCAATATCTTTTGGAACAGGTATTACCTTTATGGGAAGATTTTCGTCATTTTTGAATTTTTTCACAAAATATTCAGCAACTAAAGATTGATTTGCAAAGCTCATATCCATAACAGCAGCAGGATGACCATTTGCGGCTGCAAGATTTATTAATCTCCCATCTGCAAGAACATAAATACTTTTTCCAAAAAATTTATATTCATCAACAAACTTTCTAACCCTTTTTTTGTTTTTACAAATCTTATTTAATTCTTTCAGATTTATTTCTACATCAAAATGACCCGAGTTACAAATTATAGCTCCGTCTTTCATTTTCTTAATATGCGGAATATCTATGACATTTATATCTCCTGTAAGCGTAACAAACAGGTCACCTATGGGAGCGGCATCAATCATTGTCATAACACGGAAGCCATCTAAAGCTGCTTCAATTGCTTTCAAGTGGTCAACTTCTGTTATAATAACATTTGCGCCCATTCCTTTTGCGCGCATTGCAACCCCTTTTCCGCACCAGCCATAACCTGCAACCACAACAACAGAACCAGCCATTAAAATATCTGTAGCCCGAATAATACCATCAATTGTACTCTGACCTGTTCCATAGCGATTATCAAAAAAATGTTTTGTTTTAGCATCATTAACAGCAATAATGGGATACTTTAAAGCTCCATCATTAAACATACTATGAAGACGAATTACGCCTGTAGTGGTCTCCTCGCTTCCACCTATTACACTTTCACATTTCTCGGGATATTTTGAATGAATTGTTGAAACCAAATCACATCCATCGTCTTGTGTAATCTGTGGATTAAATTCTAATACGCTGTCAATGTGTGAATAATATGTTTTATTATCTTCTCCATTAATTGCATAGACATCAATATCAAAATATTTAACTATTGCTGATGCAACATCATCTTGTGTAGAAAGTGGATTAGAAGCACAGAGCCGAACTTCTGCTCCTCCGGCTTGTAATGTTCGCATCAGGTTAGCGGTTTCAGTAGTCACATGCAAACAAGCTCCGATTCTAATATCTTTAAGTGGTTTTTCTTTCTCAAATCTTACCCTTATCTTTCGTAATACAGGCATATTTTTTTCTGCCCATTGTATTCTTTTAAGACCTTCCGGAGCAAATTTCATATCCTTTACATCAGACATTTTCTCTCCCTTCATTTTTTAGTAGTATAAATTTTATAGTAGTTTATTTTAAAATGAGATAGTATTTTCCTACTAACAGTTCTTAACTGTTTGAAAAATATAATAGTAACCTTTTATGCAAAACTTTATCTACAAAAACCAGATTTGGACTTGTATTTACCCTCTTTTACAGCTTTTCTTATTCTATGTCCACGACGGTGAACTACAGGGTCAGTTTCATTATCTTGAGCAAACTCATCATTTTCTTCAAAGCGATTAAACTGAAAATCTCCTTGTATAAAATTAAGTTTGAGAGACAAAATATTTAATTGGGATTGATAAGACGAACATAATGGCTCTTTTACTGGTTTTGCTTCTTTAGAAAAGGTTATTGTGGCAAAACATAATAAAATAATAATTGTAATACAAATCTTTTTGCTCATTTTTTCTCTTCTCATTATAAATTTAATATTACTTTTTTTGCTTTGATTTTTCTTTGTCAAGCAAAAATTATTTTTTATCATAATTTACGATAATTTTTTAGTTATTATTATTCCCTGAAATAATATTTTTGCCGAGCATAAAATTCAACTATGAGTCCGCTATAAAAACCCATGAAGGTTTTAGAATCCAGTTTTTGTTCCATTTCCCATTCCCGATTAAGCCCATTCCTGTCCCCGCGTCCGCGGGGATCTCAGGAATCGGGGATAAAACTGTGGACTTCTATGACACTAATTTGCCTATAGCTGGTGGATTAGGTAGTCTGCAATTTTTGTAATATCACATTCAAAATTGGCGTTTATTCGCGTTCACCCCGTTAGATATTCCGATAAATTTATTTAATTCTACACAATATTAAAATTATCTAACGGGGTTCATTCGCGGTTAAGGACTTTTTATAGTAGACTCAACTATTCTATTTACAATTTCCTTAATAGGAAGTAATTTGAAATTCTTAACAACAAATTCTATACTATTTTCACTTTTATAAAAGGAACCTTTTTCATCTTGCAGAAATACACCTATTGATTTTACTTTCAACAATTGAGCAATATGAAATAACTTGCTATTCGGACAGATAATCATTTTCATATTACTTAAAAGAGCAGTTAACAAAGAAAGATTATTTTCTGAGATTAATCTCAAACTACTGGTATTCCCCCTTGATATTAATTTTTCATATCTCTTAACATTCCAATCAAATAGCACAAGATTGCAATTTAACCTGTCTCGTATATGTTGATTTATCTGGCTAATCTGATTTTCAGAAAAAAGAGTGGTATTCAACCCGGAGGATATATCAAGCAAAAAAATCCCTTCACTATATTGAGTAAAGGGAACAAGTATATTTCTACTTAATGAAAGATTTGCTGCTGATATATCAATTTTGACATCAAATTCGTCTATATCAAATTCTTTTCCTAAAATACTGCTCACCAAATTAAAAAAACTTACACTAAAAGATAATGAATTTTTTGAATGTGAAATAAAATTGACTATTTCTGGATACTCAAACTCCCTAATACCTGCCTTGATTGAACGACTACATTTATGCAAATAATACTTCAGAGTTTTATTTAATGTCTTTGATAATATAATAATGATATCAAAATACTTACTATATATTTTTGGTGGTATTCCAGTTTTATCATAAATAAAATAATCATATTTTAAGTTAGCAAAACATTTTTCAAGAAAGAAAACATTTTTCTTATCTGAAATCAATATAGAAACATTAGAATATGAATGTAATAATAATGAAAGTGCCCTTAATGATTGTATAAATTCAACAAATTCAGATGAAAGTATAACCAAAATTTGCTTGGGATTATTAAGCAATTCTGTAAAATTAATTGGAGAATAGTTATTGAAACTATCCAATTTGCCTTTTTTATTTCCAAAAAATATGCTCATATTTTTTAGATTCATTCTCTCAGGTCTGTTTTTTTATTTCCAACAGGCAGAGCGAGAAAAAAGGTTGAACCTTCGCCTTTTACACTTTTTACCCACATTTTACCACCAAAAAGTTCAATAATGGATTTTGTAACAGGAAGTCCTAAACCCAATCCAGATGATTTGAATTCAGTTAAGCCAGAATGATGACTTTCTATATTAGCCACCTCGTAAAATTCTTGAAAAATATTCTCCAATTCATAAGATGGAATCCCAATTCCATTATCTTTTATATAAATCACGATTGTTTCATTATTATCAATTTCCTCTTTCTTAAATTCTGATTTTCTTGCGCCTATAATAATCTCACCATAATCATCTGTAAATTTAATTGCATTAAGAACAAGGTTTTTGATGGCATTAATTAAGCAATTTCGTTCTGCATAAACAGGTTTAAGATTTTTGGAAATTTGTAATAGTAATTTTTGTTTCCGTGTATCTGATAAGATTTTTATCTCATCATATACAATATTTAGAATATCTTTAATATTTATTATTTCTTTTACTAATTTTAAACTACTTCTTTCAACTGCATTCATTTGCATAACATTGTTAATTGAATTTAATAATCTGTTTATGTTATTTTCCATAACTCTTAAAGTGTTACTTTTAACTTCTGGTTGTATATTTTCATCTTTCAGTATATCAAAATATCCTTTTAAAGTTTGAATAGGAGTATTGAATTCATGTGCTGAAATGTTAATAAATTGTGCTCTTTCCTGTTCAATTTTGAGCAGTTCTTGATTGGCTATGCATAATTTCTCATAATCTAAGGAATTTTTAATAGAGGTTTCGGATGCAAGCAAAAAAATCTTTAATAATTTTTCATTGAATTTAATAATTTTCTGCTTACTTCCAATATTATCAAGATATAAAAAACCAAAAGTGGAGTTATTTACGATAATGGGAGAACAATATACGGAATGAAGTTCATACAATTTAATACTATCAGCATCTGAAAATGATGCTTCCTGAAAGGCATCAGTAATAGTACGTGCAATATTACTCTCATAGACCTCTCTTAAGATAGTTTTGCTTATCTTAAGATTTTTTTCGTCTATTTTTTCTCCAGATCTCATAATAGCAACATCAAACACAAAATTTTCATTTTCATCAAGTGTAATGAAAAACCCTCGTTCTCCACCAGAAAGTCCAATGGCATTTAATGTTATTTGTCTCTTTAGTGCGTCTAAATCCATTATCTGAAGAAGATCTCTGCTGATACTGAAGAGGTTTGATAGTTGTTCTCTTTGTTCTAAAACCTCCTCATATTCTCCAATTTTTTTTAGAATTATAGTAAGATATAATCCTGAAAGTTTAATAATAAGTTTTTCAGATTTCGTGAAAGGAAACTCTCCATTATCAGATAAAATTACCATCCCAATAATTTCATCTTTTAACATAAGTGGCAGTAAACAATAGTTCTTCTTTTCAATATTATAGTATTCCGGTTTCATATTAATTCTTACTTTTTCAAAGTAAGGTTGATGTTCACCTGTTAAAAAACCTTTATGAAAACCAGAGGAAAGCCAGAAATCCTCTTCACCTTTTTTATCCCCGTACAGTAAAATCGCATATCTGTTTATACCAATCATTTCTTTAATGTGTTTCCCAATATAAAATTTTATCTGTTGAATACTGGAAAGTTGTAACAAATCAAAGAAATAATATTGAAGCTTTGTGGGAGAAATATTTGCTCTATATGCAACTATTTCTTTAATTTTTTCAGCTGATTTGAGAATATAAAAATGAAATTTATTCTTGAGAGATTGCTGGTCATCCTCATCTAATCCCCTTGTGAATTTTTCAATAAGTGCAACAAATTTCATTTTATAAGATTCTTCTAATTTTTTATTATGAAGTGAATGATAAATAAGCATTATAAAAAACAAACTTTCACAATGCATACTCCAATCATTCATTTTACGAGAAACTTCTTCAGCATAAAGTAATTCACGAATAATGGTTCGTAAATTTATCTCTGGATTTTTGAGAAGTATCTTGGATTGCAATACTCTTGCATAATTCCTCCATCGAGCAAAATCATTTTTTGTTGCAATAGACTTTGCTATATCACAATTAATTGCTGCTTGCTTAAGATTCCCGGCTAAATAATAAGTATCTGATAGATTAAAATGGCTGTTCATTAAAGCGTATTCATTTTTATTCTTATGTGCTACTGTGGCAGCCTTTTTAAAAAATTTTATAGCTTCTATAAAATGTCCTTTACTTCTTGCTATCCATCCGCTCATTTGTAAGATAAACTCCTTTTCTAAATTGATATTCACTTTTTGAGCTTCAATTTGCTTAAATATAGTTTTAATATATTCCTCTTTTCCAATCAATATAAGAAAAAAAACATAATTTTTTAAGAACGAATTAATTTGAACTATTTTACCATCCTTGAAGTATTCAGGATAATTTTTATGTAGGAATCGTAGAAAAACTGATGGTAAAGAAATCCTAAATTTGAGAAAAGCATATTTGTTTAGAATTTTCTTCTGTAATTTACCATCTCTAATATTTTTAGAAATTTTTAATGCTGAATGAAAGTATTTATCAGATTTATGAAATTCACCTAATTTATGCTGGATTTGAGCAAGATTAAGGTTTACTTCAGCCATACCTGGGAGATAATTAATCATTTGAAAATGATATAATGCTTGCTTTAATTTTTCCTTAGCATTCTGAAGTTCACCCTTTTTATAATATAAAAAGCCCAAATGTGAAAAAATCCTGGCAAGATTGAGAAGGTCCCCTCCCCCCTTACTGTAAGTAGAAGCTTCTTGATAGAAATGAATAGCCTTATCAACTATATTTTCTATATTGTAAGTATCTGCTAAAACTTGATAAACCCTTCCAAGAAGAAAATATAATGACTCTTTTTGTGCAATTCGTGCTCCTAACTTAAGGGTTTCAATAGCACTCTCATATTGAGCAGATACATAATAAAAATTTGCTTTTTGTAAGAGAAATTCAACTTTTTGTTTTGTTGAAAGTAAATCAGGATTGATTTTTTTTAACAGTTCGGCTGACTTATCTAACTTATTGGATAAAGTATATAATTCTAACAGAGAAATCAAGATGGAATGTTTCTCAGTTTGTGTAGCAAACTTTTCTGCTCTCTGAAGTATTCTAACAGAGTCACTATACTTGTGACATTGTAATAATTGTTTACCATATAATAAAAGGATTTCAAAATCTGGCTTGATATATTTTTGATAATTTCGGAAATAATCCTGTGGTAGGTTACATTTTCCAAGAATATTACTTAAACTAAAAAACATTTTTAAATACTTTTTTATATTATCATTTGATATCTTCTCTTTAATTTTATCTAAATATCTTACTGAATCACAACAGGAATCCCATGCTTTCAGATAATTTTTCTTATCAATGTAATAACCTGCTTTAGCCATTTTATATTCCACAGAAGATTCGTAATCTTTTACAAATAAACAGTGCGATATTAAACCATCTACAGTAACAGGTTTGGTTACCTTTTTATCCTTGAAATAATGTATAACTTTTAATGCGATAACTTTTCTCTGTTTTGGAAGTATATTTGCTGAAAAAATATCCTTTATTTTTGGATATACAAATTTGTAATAACCCTCATCTTCATAATCCTCATTTTTTACTAATATTTCCATATCTTCGCATTGTTGCATGAAAAAAAATAATTCCTTAGAAGTTTTAAAATCAAGTATATATTTAATTATTTCTGTTGATAAAGGAACTTGTAAAACCGTTAATTTTGATAACAAATTCTTAATATTGGTGGGAATTTGACTAATCTTTATATCTATAAGATTTTTAATCGTTGAAGGTAATTCTATTTTAGTAATATCTACATTAAATTCCCACTCTCCATTCTGGGTAATAATTTGATTATTTTCAATAAGAGATACTAAAATACTCTTGATAAAAAGTTGGTTTCCATTTGATATATAATAGATCTGTTTTAAAAAATCTTCTGGACAGTCAGTTAAAAGTAATTCATTTAAAAATTTATATGTTTCAGTTTTTGATAAAGGTAGAATATGAGTTTGAACAGAATTTTCTACTTCTTCAATTATAGATTTATTATAGGTGCTGGCTAAAATCAAAATTCTGTAGTTATCAATATCCTGAGAAATAAATTTAATAAAATCCAGTGTGGATTCCCCAGCCATATCAATATCACTAATAAAATAAATAATTGGTTTAACTTTGGAAAAGTTGTAAATATAATCCCTACCTAACACAAAATCTTTTTCCAGGCTGGATTTATTTTCAAAAATTTCAAGTGATTTTTCTTCAGACTCAAACAAAAATTCACAAAATTTTTCGGACGCATTCTTTTTGAATGTAAGTTTGCTTTCTTCATTTTGGGAAAGTAAAACCTCTTTGATTAGCATAAAGAACGGATCACGATGGTCTTTACTACAATTATAACAAAAAACATAGTTATCTTCTGAAAGTGAATACCATTTTAGGAAACGCATAGATTCTTTTTTTCCTATCCCCTTTTCACCTGTAAGAAAAACAATTTGACCTTGTCCATGAGAAATCCTTTCAACAAAGCTTTTTAGTTTCATAATATCATTTTCTCTAAACTTTATTAGCTTGGACTCAATTTGTTTTAATATAGATGGTTCTAACGACCTCGGGAATTGTTCTTTTTGGCTTTTATTAATATAATCTATAACTTCAGAAGGACTACTAATCCTTATTTCAGGATTGAATTCAATTAAATGGAAGATCAACTCTTCCAGCTTTTTATCAACTGCTGGATTGATTTTACTTGGAAATTGCGGAATAATATTGAGTGCCTTCTTTTCTGACATAAGTTCTATTTCATCCTCGGAGAAAGGAAAATTTCCAACAGCAAGATAATACATTATAATACCTAAAGCATATAAATCACTTTTAGCTGAAAATTGCGCTCCCTGTAATAATTCAGGAGATAAATAGGGTAAACTCACCACCTCACCTTCAGCATAGGCATCAGTCTGAGATATTATCTTATTAAAGCCAAAATCACATACTTTTACTTTTATTTCTTTTTCAAATTGCCTGTAAAGGATATTCTCAAGCTTTAAATCCTTATGAATAATGTTGCATGAATGAAGATAGTCAATAGCATAACATATTTGTACAATAATCTTAAGGAACTCGCCTTTATTCTTTTTATTAAGACGAAAATTCTGTAGACCCTGACCCTTATAAAATTCAGAAAGAAAATATAAATGGTTTTGATGAATCCCATAATCCATTACTTTAATTAGATTAGGATGAGAGATTTTTATAATCTCTTGCATTGTTTGAGGATTTAATTTTTCACGAATATCATCTAATGGAATTTTATCAAAGATTTTTATTGCTAAAATTTGCTTATTTGCAATATCTTCAACTGTATATACTGTACCAAAACTTCCACTACCAATCTTTTCTTTTAATTTATAATGTAATGCTATTAAACTCATAAGAACTCCACTAAAATATTTAACAGTTTTTTTATACCAATCTTAAATTTTTATGTCAATAATTAAATGTAAATATCAAAAATATTTAAATTTTTTTATTAAGAAATTTATGATTTTACTTGACAATACAATTTGTCTTAGAAAAGTATGTTAAAAAAACCACCTTTTTACATAAAGGTCTAAAGTCCAAATATAAATTTACTGTAATAATTTCAAGAATTTTGCAACATTAAAACATAATTCAACAATTCAAATCTGAAAGGTAATATATGATTAAAAAAATTGGTCGCCTTAGTGAGAAAGAAGAAAAAGCGGTCTGTGTTGAAACTGAAAATGTACTTGCTCTTTTTGATAAGTCATCTAATAAAGGCAAAAAGAAATTTGAAGAATTAGCCTCGTGTAAAAATTATTTTGGCCGCAAAATAATTGCAGAAACAGCTTATCAATCTACCTATAAAGATAAGTTATTTAAACTTTCACAATCACTTTTGAACTCAAAAATATATGCCAAGCGAGCAACCGCTTTATTATTCTTTTATAATTATTATATGGATAATCCTGAAGAAATGATAAAGATTCTAAGTAAATATTATCTTGAGATAAAGTGGGAATCTGAAAATATTATGGACCTCTTCTGGAAGGAGTATCCAGACCTGATGAAGGCAAATATGCTAAAATGGATTGAAAGTTCAGATGGGCAAAAACGCTCTTTATCTTTTCATGGCTTAGAAAATTTCTCTGCTCAAGACCCTCATTTTGTTATGGAATTTATTGAAAAAATTATTGATGATGATAGCATTGAAGTTCAAAAGAAAATTACACACACAATTATTCAAATCGCACGAATTCGTCCTGCTGAGGTCTATCCATATCTTAAGGAATGGCTAAAAAATGCTGATGAAAAAAGGATAAAAACAATATGGGTGTCAATGAAAAAACTCGCAAATAGTTTGAAAGCTAGTGAAATAAAAAATAAAAACAAAGATTTTGTAATACTGACAAAAGATACTATAAAAGATTGGAAAACTGATAAAAATCCAAAAATATCTACAATGGGTGATAAACTATATCAAATTATTACTAATAATAGGTAAACCCAAAGTAACAATTCTATACTTATAGCATTTCTACATTTGACCATTATAAAATTACTAAAAACATATCTCTAATTAGTGTCTGTCCGTAAAGTCGGTTTTTTCGATAAATGGAAACTTGACTTAAGACGATAGTCTTGAGTTAAGTTGACTTATTTCAATAAGTTAGAAAACTTAAGTCAAGTCAGCTAAAG
>JACNFI010000271.1 GCA_014384665.1 Candidatus Cloacimonadota bacterium | reverse complement strand
TATGTCATTATGTGAAAGTGATGATGGATGAGATTTTTGGGTATGAGAATTTTAGGAATGAGATTGTGTGGGCATATAGTGGCGGAACTGATAGAGCAAAAGGTTTTCAACGAAAACATGAAAATATCTTGGTGTATTGTAAAACTTCAGATTCAATCTTTAATACCCAATATACTGAATTTACTGAATCTACTCTAAGAAGGTTTAATAAGGTGGATGAAGATGGAAGGCGATATAAGGAAAATCGATTAGCTGATGGGCGTCTCACAAGAACATATATGAAAGAGGAAGGAAGAATGATGCCTGATTATTGGTATATCAATATCATTGTTCAAAGCCATTCAGAACATGCTGGATTTCTTACACAAAAACCAGAAGCTCTTCTAAAACGCATCATACTTGCTTCTTCCAATCCTGGCGACATAGTTGCTGACTTTTTCTGTGGTTCTGGCACAACTTTAGTAGTAGCAGAAAAACTTGGCAGGCGCTGGCTCGGCTCTGATTTATCAAAGTTTGCAATTCATGTTACAAGGAAGAGACTTTTGGATATTCACCACTCAAAAGATTTACTTGATGCAAAGAAAAAGAATTATGGAAAACCTGCCAGACCTTTTGAAATACAAAATATTGGGAATTATGAAACTGTTTACTGGCAGGAAAAACAGGATGAATATCTTACATTTATGCTCAAATTATATCAATCTAAACTTCTTTCTGGTTTTAAATACATACACGGAAGAAAAGGCGATAGAGCAGTTCATATTGGTCCCTTGAATGCACCTGTATCTACAGAAGAGATTGAAAAAGTTGTTATTGAATGTAAAGAGAATAACTTCAAAAAATTAGATATATTAGGTTGGGAATGGAGTTATGAGGTAAATGAACTTGTTAAAAGTTCAGCAAAGAAAAAAGGAATAGATTTAAAACTTATTCAAATACCATCTTTAAATGAGATAAAGTCTGCTCTTGTAGGTTTTGACCTGAATCTATTTAAAATCCCCGAACAGGTTGTTGAAAAAGCACTTTTACCTCATATAAAATTCTCAGAAGTTGCATATTTAGAAATTGAAGAAACAACTTCAAAAAATGAGATTACTTTAAAAATAACAGATTTTCAAATTCCACCAACACCAGAGTTAGCTGAGATAGCAAGTAAAATCAAAGATTCAAGAGAACTTATAGATTATTGGGCAATAGATTGGGATTATAAAGGAGATACATTCCATAACCAATGGCAGAGTTTTAGATTAAAGAAAAATCCGAAAGTAGATTATGTAGCAAGACATAAATATGAAAAACAAGGAGACTATCAAGTAATGGTAAAGGTTGTGGATGTGTTTGGTAATGATACGAATAAGGTGATTAAATTAAAATATGGAGGTAATAAATGTCAAAAAAATACAAAAAACCACCGATAATTGAGGCTTTATGTGAATTTCAATTTATCCCTAGTAAACCATGGGATATGACTATTCCAGGTCTTATGTATGCAAGAATACATAACGAGTTTCCTATAAAACAGCAACAGAGAGGTTTTGGAGTGAGTATTCAGTCAAAAAAAGAAGGAAAAGAACCCAATTTGAAGATTTTACAAAGGATGCAATTTTTCAGTTCTAATAAAAATGCTTTGGTTCAGATTGGTCCTGATTTATTAACCATCAATCATTTAAAGAATTATCCAAGTTGGAAAATATTCAAACCATTAATCCTTAATAACTTGAAAATATATCAGGAAATTTCACAATCTAAAGGTTTCAAGCGTATCGGTCTCCGATATATAAATAAAATCAATTTTAGTAAGGCATCAATTGAATTAAGTGATTATTTTAGTTATTATCCCATTATACCACATAAATTACCACAAACTCATGAGGCATTTAATATTCGTGTTGAAATTCCATATGAAAATAAACGAGATAGACTTCTTTTAAAGTTAGCAAACACAATTTCTGAAAAGCCAGATTTTATTTCATTATTGTTAGACCTTGACTATATTATGACGATAAAAGATAGTATCACTATTAATGAAGCTTCCAACTGGATTGAAAATGCACATAATGTAATTGAAAATGCTTTTGAAGCTTGTATTACTGATAAATGTAGAAATATTTTTCAAGAGGTGAAATAATGAATTTAATATACACAAAAGGATTGTATGAATCGTCTAATGAGTATTATGAAAATCCTCTCTTAATAGATCAAATTGAATTTGGATATGAAAAATTCCTAGAACAAAGAAAACCAGTTTATGTTGATCTACCAATTGACTATTCTATAAGAAAATCAGTGGAAGAAAATTCGATATCCATCAACTTGGTAAATGATATTGATTTACTGGAAAATATTTATTCATTTAATAATTCAATTAGGGAGAAACAATTCTTACTGAAACATAATTTTATTATCAATACAATTTTTGAAGCCTATAATGAAATTAAAAGAGTATTTAGACAACATATAATAGATATTTGTTTAGAAACCAATAAAGATCCTGAAGAAAATTTTGAGTGTATATTTATTATTGTTAAGACAAATCTATCACCTAAAGTTTCTCTTGATTATTTAGATATATTTGATGAAGAATTCTGGCTTGATATTAATGATAATATTAGTAATATACTTGAGGTAATGGTAAGGTCCTTATGAGTTTTAATTGGGAATCATATATTAAACTGGCAGGAGATTTAATAAACTATCAGAAAACTCCAAATATTAAGGAAGCATATCTTCGTTCATCTATGAGTCGTTCATATTATGGTATATTTTGTATTGCAAGAAATTTACTTAAAAGAAGAGGTTTAACAATTAAGAAAATTGATACTCATAGATTTGTTAGAGAAGAATATCAAAACTCTACAAATAGAATAGAGAAAAAAGTTGCAAAGGATTTATCACGTTTATGGAAAGAAAGAAAAGATGCTGATTATGAAGATATAGCTGTAATTAATATGAAAAGGGCAAAGACTGCTCTTTATTTATCAAGAAGAACTTTATCAATACTAAAAAAATTAGTATAAAGTAATTATGCGACCAACTGACCTTTTACATCCAGAACAAAGACGACCAAGCAAAACATACCTTTCTAATGCATTTCGCAAAGCAGTTTTCACATGGCGAGAAAATGGCTACGAAGGTGTTACAGATACAACAAGAAGACTTTTGCAGTTCTGGTTTGGAGAAGACCATATTATAAATGGTAATCTTTTTGATTTCTGGTTCTGCCAGAGAGAAGCAATTGAAACTCTTATCTATATTTATGAAGTAATGAAAAAGAGAAACTTCA
>JACNFI010000270.1 GCA_014384665.1 Candidatus Cloacimonadota bacterium | reverse complement strand
CTACTCTGCGAACTTTGCGGTTAAATTTCTTGCTCAAAAAACAAAGACTTTATTTGTAATACTATAAATTAAAAGAAAAGGATAAATTTCTTATTATCTCCTGTATTTCTTTTAATTGTAATGAACTATGAATTTTATAAAAATGTTTAATAAATATTGGAAGTATGTAATATTGTAATATAATGATTTGATAAAAATAAAAAAATATTTTATCTTATTAAACTCCTCAATACTTTCAGATTTTCTATATCCATATTCTTTAAATCATCTTTTGGTGTTTCAAGCACCATTGGAATTTCAGAAAATCTTTTATCATTCATTAAACAGCGGAAAGCATCCAGTCCAATCTCACCTTTTCCAATATGCTGGTGTCTGTCCTTTCGGGAGTTAAGAGGATGTTTGGAATCATTCAGATGAAATACTTTTATTTTTTTCAAACCAATTATTTTATTAAATTTATTCATTGTTTTTTCATAAGCTGATTTAGTTGAAATATCATATCCAGCTGCAAAAATATGGCAGGTATCAATACAAACTCCAAATTTTTCTTTTCTTTTCACCTTCTCTAAAATGTATTTTAATTGTTCAAAACTATATCCCAGATTTGTTCCTTGTCCTGCGGTTGTTTCCATAAGGAGCATAACCTTACAATCAGGATTTTGGCTTATTACATAATTGAGATTTTCTACTATTTTATTTAAACCCCATTTTTTACCTTTTCCAAGATGAGAGCCTGGATGCATTACAAGATAGGGAAGATTAAGCTGCTCACATCTTTTGATTTCATCAATTAATGCATCAATTGACCTCTTCTCAGTTTCATGATTAGGACTACAGAGATTTATTAAGTAAGCAACATGAGCAAAAACTGCGAAAGGATTATATTTTTCTTTGAGATTATGAAACTTTTCAATATCTTTTGCGTTATATGGTTTTGAAAACCAGCGGTTATTGCTTTTTGTAAAAATTTGGATGGATTTTGCTGTAATTCCCCTTGCTCTTTCAAAGATATTATAAACTCCTCCAGCAATGGAGATATGGGCTCCTAAATTCATTTTCTTCCGATTAGTTTCATAAACAAAATTACACAGTCACCGATGCAATCGGGGATTAGAGTGACTTTCTTTCACTTTTTTATTTTTGAGTCAAATTACGAATACAATTTTTACATTCACGATGACAGCAGAATTTATAATATAATTGCAGCATTCCCTGTTGGATTGATAGATTTACTTTTCTTTTATTTCCAATCTTATTTTTCAAATGAGCATAAACAAATTTTGTGATATAATTATCTGAAAGTTTTTTTAGTGATAGATATGTTCCTTGTATAGTTTTTTTCAGCTTTTCATAATTTAATGTTTCTGCATAAACAAAACAAACTGGTAGCACAGTATTTGCAAATATATCATTGCTCCGCAACTTTCCAATCTTATACTTTTCATTAATAATATTTTGAATTAAGAGAGAGAAGAAATTATCCTGTATTGTATTTGGTTTAATTTCAGACCGTTCTGCAATACTGAAAATTGATATAACCCGATTTATCAAACTTGTTTCTATAGTGGAAAACAGAAAAGGTGAAATTTGCCACATTCGGCATATAGGATGATTTTGAGGACGGACACGAAAAAAATTCCAATCGCCTTTTATTAAAATGCTTTCCTTTAACTGCGTTTCAATTAGTTCTCTAAATGATTCCACCCGCGCTAGAATACTCTCATCTAAGAAATCAAAATGATAATCTTCAATGTTTAGTCCACTTGCTAATGTTAGGATAGAAAAGATGTCAATTGGACTTATGCATAAACTGGAAAATCCTTCCAGTTTCTTATAAGATAAGGTTTTTGATAGTTTAAGAAAGGGCATTTTATTCTTTGAATATCCCAGTGCTTCAAAGATACCTTCATATAATATTTGGTTGAAATCAGAGTTAAACAGTTCAGCAGAGAAGCGTCTGCACTTTCTTTCAAATCGCTTTTTCACCAAATCTTTTAACATATTTAAGACATCTTTGTTTATAAGATTTGATTCAGCAGGCAAGCAGGTGATACTCTCCTTTTGTAGTTTATCAAATGGCTTATCACCATATTTTTTCCAGAGTTTTTCAATACTTTCATCAAGATTATCCTTTAATATAAGAATAGGAATTTTTTTTCCTGACTCTGAAATCGTAAATAAATTATGCGGGTCGTTCTGAAAGACAACATGGAGTATGACTTCGTTATAATTAGGGTCTTCATGATGATTATGACTATGCCAATCATATTCAGTCCGATGGATTTCAATATCACCCTGATATTTTTCATAATCCAAGAGAACAATGGCATTGCGAAAATCAGGTCCGGCATCTGTATTCCATTTACCTTGAAATAATACTTTTAATTCTCTTCCATCAACAGTGAAAAGCATCTTTTTTATATGCTGTTCATCCCAGATATGATAAAGAAAATTTTCTGCAATTTTTTGTATCATTTTTTCTTCTTCAGAATACAAAATTTATACTTCTTTAAATAATTGTAGCAAGTTTTTGTCAATTAATTGCGAAAAAAATTTACACATAAATATAAAAAATTTGACAGAAATTTAGTAACAATAAAATTATGTGTCAATTATATAAAAATATAATTCATCTTTTGATGGGTTTGGAGGATAGTATGACAAAAGCTGATTTAGTTCAGTCCATTTCTCAAGAGACGGGTATTATTTTAAAAGATACCAAAATTATTGTTGATGCCCTTTTTAATAACATAAAAGATTGTATGATAAGGGGTGAACATATTGAATTAAGAGGATTTGGTACTTTTAAGAATAAAGTTAGAAAGCCACGAATTGCCCGTAATCCAAATACTAATGAAATTATCAAATTGCCCGAAAGAGTTGTTCCTACATTTAAATATTCAAAGTTTCTTATTAAGAATGTTATGAATAACAATTAGATAGGTGGAATTGAATGCCTTGCGGAAAAAAGAGAAAAAAAGCAAAAATTAATAAACATAAGAGAAAAAAACGACTCCGAAAAAATCGTCACAAGAAAAAGAATTAGATAAATCTACTTATTGCTATTCAAGATTTCTTGATATAAATAATCAAAATTGAGAGGTTTGATGTTAAAAATATTAGGCAAGTTGAGCGCGTTTGTGGCTGTCATATTAATAATAATTGGGGTAATTGATAAAATTTTCTTTCCTCATAGTAACATAATACTTCAACATGAAAATTATTTTATCGCAGCAAATCCATTTATTCTTTTTGCTATATTATTTTATCTTGTAGATTTTGTTCACAAATA
>JACNFI010000269.1 GCA_014384665.1 Candidatus Cloacimonadota bacterium | reverse complement strand
CCACTTAATCCACCAAGGTCATCAGCTTTGGATGGAGTAGAAATATAATTACCACCAGGAATTCCAACTAAGAAGTAATCTCCACTTTCAGTCGTAGGTGTAGAATAGTTATTATCACCTGTAAGATCTACAGTGACATCTGGAACGGGAGTACCATTAAAACAGTAACCAATATTTCCTGAAATGTCAAAATCATATTGGATAGTTGTAAATGACCAAACATCCGATGATGTTACTAAATTATATGAGTCAACAGCATCAACTCGCCAGAAATATTTAGTATTATCATTTAATTCTTCTGGCATTAAAAAAGTTGTATCAGTTAATTCCTCATATAAATAATCAACTTGGGCTAAAGTACTATCTTCTGAAATATTTAGATTGTATAAAACAATATCAACAGGGTCATCATCTGTTGCAACTCCCCAAACAAATTGTGGAGTTGTTGATACACCTTGTTCTCCATTTTCTGGTAAATATAAAACAAAAGGATTTGGTGGATGATAAGCACTTTGAAATATATGTGTTAACCGATTTCCTACATCATCATAAGTATAAGAAATTATCGTTCCATTGCCGTAATCAACACTTGTTAAACGACTGAGATTATCATATTGATATTGCAGACTTTGAGAAGATAATATAATTGGCAATATAAATATTAAAATGTATAAAAGAAATTTTATATCTTTCATCAATCCCTCTTTTTATAATATTTGATATTATTTAAACGAATTTTTAAAAGGAAGCCAAATGTTACGATAAATCCATAAAGAAATTTTTTCATCAAAAGTATAAATTCCCTGAGCTTTTCTATATGATTCATCATACTCTAGTCTTATACGATGAATTTCTTGTTTGGATGATTCAATACCACCTTTCTCAAAGATTTCATAAGCTTCCGTTTTTACTTGTTCTTCTGCTATTGCTTGTGCCATAGGAATACCATAATATACCTCCCAGGCTATAAATATGTTACAAGATGGCACTTGGGTTTCTTGGAGTTTAACTTCATTGCCATATTTAAAAAGAACATCAGTTTCATGTAATTCTACTAACATCCAATAAGTTAAATCATCAACTGTGGGATCCTTAGGTGCACTAATTTCTGAATTAAATTCATCTTTTTTTATAACTAGACTTTGATCCGTCAATCCAAGTGGATCAATTTTTATTATTGGATTATTCCCACCATAAGCATACAAATTAAAATCCCAAATCGGATCTTCCGAAATAAACCTTCCAATTTGTGGGTTATAATAACGAGCACGCATAAAATATAAACCGTTATCTTCATACATTACGCCATATTTGCCAACATAGCGGAAACTGTTATCATCCTCTTCTTCGTGTTGTAATACCTGCCCAAAAGGTCCATAAGCATATTTATGAGTAATAATACCATTTTCATCAGTCATTGCAATTGTGCTCCCTATTGAGTCATAATGATAATAATTGGTATTGTTATTAGCATCAATACGAGAAATAAGTCCTAAACCATAAATGTAATAATTTATAACATTCCCATTCTCATCGGTTTCCATAATAACTATGCTCATCGGTCCATTTATATCAAGAACATATCTTGTAGTAACATCATTTTCCGTAACAGCACATCTATTGCCAAAAAGGTCATAGACATAACTTGTATTATTTACATCTACATTAGTCAAACGGTTTAAAATATCCCAGGTATAATTTGTTGTAGTATTGCCACTTCTTTGAGTCATATTTCCATTTTCGTCATGATTAAATGTAACAGAACCTGCTGAAAGGATTTGGTTTGCATCGTTATATTCATACGATTCATTTAATTCACTAATTATTGGATTTGAAAATGGTTCTGTTAGGTCAACCGAGGTATGGTTTCCAATATCATCCAGAGTATAAGAATAACTATTAATAGTATCCTGTCCAATTGAATTTCTTAAACCGATTAATCTGCTTGCCAGATCATATTCAAAAGAACAATTTATTCCATTTGGATATTGAATTCCCTGTAAAGTTCCATCAGCTCTATAAGTATATGTTGTTGTATTTCCATTCCAATCTGTAACAGTCTCAAGCTGATTATTATCATAATAAGTATAAGTAACCGTTTTATTGTCCTGATAAATTATACTTGTAATATTACTTGATTCATCATAGTTATAATGAACTTCATTTTCGTAGTAATCAGTATAATATTCCAAACGATTTAATCCATCATAATCATTAAACCATATATCACCATTATTATCATTTATATGCACAATATTATTATTGTTATCATAAGAAATAATTCCATTAATTGTTCCACCAGATATATTACTTAATCTGCCTTTATCATCATAAGAGTAATTAATAGTTTGTCCATCTGGTTTTGTTTTTGTTTGGAGTTTTCCATTATCAAAATAAGTATAGCTTGTCTGTTGAGAAAGTGGATTACTAATGGACTCAATCAAATCTTTGTTGTTGTAGGTAAGAGTAGTAGTCTGATTTTCTGCATTTGTTACAGTTTCCAGATTATCGTTATCATCGTAAGTATATGTCGTTGTATTATCATTTGCATCAGTAACACCCTGTAATAAATCATTATTGAAATAAGTATATGATGTTGTCTGATTATTTGCATTAGTCATACTTGTTAATCGACTTACATCATCATAATCATAGGTGGTAGTATGACTCAAATTATCAGTAATATTGGTTACATTTCCATATTGATTGTAATCAAATGTAGTTGCTTGACTTAATGGGTCAGTGATTTGGTTAATGGTACCATCAATATTGTAACTTAATGTAATTGAGCTAAATGGGTCCGGTTTATCAATAGATGTAAGATTTCCATTATCATCATAACCATATTGATATTGCTTTCCTCTTGGGTCAGTATAAAGGGTTACATCATTAAAAGCATTATATTCAAATTGATGAATTATATTGTATGGCTTTTCAATTATAACAGCATTTCCCATAACATCATAGTCAACCATTGTATCATTATTATTTCCATCTGTAATAATTGTTGGTTTTGTTGGATTTGAAGTATCTCCATAATAGTATGTAAAATTACTGCCAGTTGTTAATATATGTTGAATTAATCCATCTATTTCAGAAGTATATTCATAGTCTTGCGTAATGCCATTTTCATCAATAATCTGTGTAATTGTTGGTTCATTGTATAAGACCTGAAGAGATTGACCTGTTGAGCCAATGTTTTGAGAAATAATCTTCTTATTATCATACGAATTTGTGATAACATTCCCTTCTGGTAATTGTATTTGTGTAAGCAAGTGTTCTTCCCTGTGTT
>JACNFI010000268.1 GCA_014384665.1 Candidatus Cloacimonadota bacterium | reverse complement strand
AAGGTGGGAGTGGATATGCATGGTATGAAGTAGAAGGAGAAATAGATGGCACATGGCTCCCCATTCCTGATATAGACTTATTAGCTGAAGATGAACAGGGGAATATCATTCAATGCCAGGCAAATATTCTTCCCTTCCAATTTCTCACTGCTCCATTTCATTTCCAAAATGCCGGTGTATTCTGTGTTCCAATAGATGCAAATATTATAGGAAGTGGAAATCCGGGAGATCAGGAAACTATAACGGTCATATCAGCAAATGGAGAAACAATATCACCGGCTAATCAACAAATCATAACTGCAAAAGTTGTACCCTATCTCTATTCAGTAAGCTGGGGATATAGGATCTATGCAAAAGGTGGTGCAGGTGTAACGGCTGGAGTGATTACAGCAACAGGTTTTGTCGGTGGCGGCTCTGGTGCGAAAATAGAAATTGTTTTAGAGGGTTTAGATACAAATCCAGATTGGAGCAACTTTAAGATCTATCGTAGAGATGATATATTTGTAGGGGCAGAGGTGAAATTAGGACCACCTACTTTAATAGATATAGGTTTAGGAGCAAGTGCATCAGTCAATGCCAGTTTTCCTTATCAGCATGAATTTGAATTTGATTTGGATGAATTAGAAGGACTTGAAGCATTAATTGCCTTTTATTTATTTGCAGAGCCATCGGTGATTTATGCTCCCGGATTAGTTCCTGGCGGACAGATAACGGTTAATTTTCTATCCTGGGTAGTAGAAACATTAATAGAAAATTCTGCACAAAACGGCTTGGGAATTGCACGAGTTGCGGATGAAGCAGGTCTCGATATAGAAGGAAATTTAGATTTTTCTGTTGATATTTTAGAGAATATACCTCTTGGTTTGAAAATGGGACCGAGTTTAGGTGCTCATGCTCATCTTGGTGGAAGTAAAAGAGTTACAGAAGATGGTGAAATAAATAGAAGGTTATATATAGGTGGTGGGTACGATGCGAGTATCGGAATAGGACCAAAATTTATATCGGATAATAATTTTAAAAGCGAATTCATATATCCTTTTAGATTAAATCAAACATTGATCCCATCAAGTTTAGAAGTAAATTTTGAATATCTTGGAACGTGGCAAAATTCTGACTGGCAACATACAAAACTGTCAGCAGCACTTGCAAGTAATTCATCAGAACTGAATATATATGATCTTCCGGGTCAAATACAGGAATATTCTGCCTGGTTAAAGATAGATGATACAGATTTGAAAAATATTCTCCTAAATATAACTGAATTACCTTCGGAGATGTGGAATATCGGTTCTGCTGCTGTTGATGTAATAACAGACAATGAATCTTGTAAAGAAGATTTTGTTGACTTTTTAGGGGTGGTATATGATGAACAAAATGATGACTTACCTGTTCAATTAGAATATGGCTTTGATGCAGAGGATAAATCAGAATATAATATTGATCTTGATCTTGAATTTCCCCTCCCTGTATTTCCAGCAATAGTCATTACTCTCGGAGGTGGTTTAGAAGCGACAAATTCACGAAGTTATGAACTATCAAACGGTTATTGGGTAAAAGGTCTTCCATACTTACAAACTGAGATGCCAAATCCACCTCAACCGGGAGAAACATTTGTTGGTGTGATGACTGAACTGTGGGATAATGTAACCTCAGGAAATGTTCTCGATGAACTCGTTGATGTCATTCTCTCACATCTTGGTAATACATTCTTTGGGTGGTTAGGAAAATCAGAAACACAGATCGTTGAATTGAATGATAAGGGCTCAACTCTAACCATAAATGAAAATTCAATTCCAACTGGTGTTGATTCTGTTCTTTGCAGGAATTGGGAATGGTATGAAGAACCGGAAAATCCAACTCTTACATTCCAACAGAAACAGAGAATTAAGGAATATAATATTCGATTGCGACAGGTTAGAGAAGAAGCAATGGGATTGCGTTATGGTATTGGTGGCTTCTTTAAGTTCGAACCGGAAGGTGAGTTCTTTGGTGACAGTACCCTTATTAGTATTGCCTATGCAGATAGTGAAGTTATCGATATCAATGAATCTGATTTATCAATTTATTGGGAAGACGATGAAGGTAATTGGAATCAAATTCCGTCACAATGTTATCCGGATTCAAATAAAGTGAAAGCATGGATAAGTAATTTTGTTACCTATACTATAGCTCCACGATTACCACAAGGTTCATTTGGTTTTTATTCAATTCCAGATAGCATACCAGCAGATGGTATCTCAACTGCAATTATCACGTCAGAAACATTATATAATAATGACAGCACTGTTGTAGAAAATGGAGAACAATTTACATTGAGTGCTTCACGACCTTGTATAATTACTTCAGATTGTAATCCAGACTTAGCTGGAGTTCAGGTTGAAGTATTTGGTGGTACAATTCAGTTTGAAGTTCAAGCTGATTCGGTTGCATTACCTATTCATTTATCTGCGACTTCTGTTAGCGGCTTTGCTATGTGCGAAATGGATCTTCCTTTATATGATGTATCCATACCTGATACACCGTCCTTAATTTCTGTTTTACCAGAACATAAATCTTTACATATAATTTGGGAACAAGTTAACAATCCGGATATTGCCGGTTATAAAATATGGTTCGACACTGATTCAACAGGTGTACCGTACAATGGATCAGCGAATTATCCAGGTGTGCCAAGTCCGGTAATATTAGGAAATTGTGATGAATACTATATTGAAGGATTGGTTAATGATACAACTTATTATGTTGCCATAACAGCGTTTGATATATCGGGCTCATCAAGTACATATTCTAATGAATTGACCGGTATTCCAAGTTTACAACCGATTTCAGAAATATCAATAGAAATTATTGATGAGGGCGTAAAAATAAATTGGCAATCAGTTCATAATGCAAATTCTTATAAAGTGTATAGAGGTATAGAACCTGATATGGATATAATTAATATGGATTTGGTTAATCAAACTACATCGACCAGTTGGATTGATACATCAGCGTTAGGTGTTGATAAATATTTCTATCGAGTTGTAGTGGTAGCTTATTGATTTTAATATAAAATAAACTATATTTCTCTAACATTGTTTGGTTCATAGCTGCTAATAGATTCTTTGTATAATCAAATAATTCCTCAAGATTCTACCTCGTGGATAGTCAATTTAAAAATATTCGAATATTTTTACCTCACTAACTATTTCTATAACTTGTATAAGTAAAAATCAATTGCCATATTCAAAAAATTTGGGCATGCATGTATAAAGTGAAATTCTTGACACTGGAAGAACCCGAAAAAAAAGAGAGATACA
>JACNFI010000267.1 GCA_014384665.1 Candidatus Cloacimonadota bacterium | reverse complement strand
AAAAAAAAAGGGAGGAAAGAGGAAGGGAAGATTATCCAGGAGGATTTTAAAGTATTTGCTTTTTTTATTAAGCCCCCAATAAAGGATGTAGAATTATTTATTTTATATAAAAATACAAAAAATCCTGTTAATCCATTAAAATAAAAATGAAATGTTCCTTTAAAAAAAAGATTACAAGAAGAACTCTATAAATCCTCACCGCCATATTTTTATTCTATAAAGGAAGGTGACTGGCAATTAGTTCCTAAGAAAGATAAAAAAAATTTTAAAGGAAAAATTGAATTGGCGAATATTGCTCAAGCTATTTATTCATTTAATAATGATCCAGTATTTGCTCGCAGATGGAAAAGCAGACTTTTTTCAGAAAAGTACAATGAAATTTTCAGAAAAGACATTTCTAAAGAAGAGATTATTTTACCATGGAGAATTTCGAAATCAATAAATAGCAAAATATCTCAATATAGGAGAAATCAATTAAACAAATTGAAGAAAGAACCTAATTCATTTACTGAAAATGATAAAGAAAATATTCTAAAAAAAGAATTCTTGATATATTCTAACCTTATAATTTTATATTTTATTGGCAAATTAATTCATAAACAATATAGAGAATATTCTCAAAAAATTGCGGTAAAATTACTTAACATGAGATTAGAAAAAAGAACTGAAAGAATTTTTGATTATATAGTAGATATATTAAAATATTCTGATCGACTAATAAAAGAAAAAAATCTTTATCATTTCCTATTGAATTTTGATAACATTAACTCTCTTTATGATGAAATACAAAGAGCAATGGAGATGGAGAAGGCACGTACTAATAGGAATCCATTAAATGATTTTTTACCTAGAATATAAGGAGAAAAAATACTATGATAAAAAAAACGCATCTTTACGTAGAACAAAAATATAATACCGTTATTACAAAAAATACTTTTTATTTCTACAATAGAGAATTTGAAGAAGCTTATGAAGGTTATGTTAACTCAATTAAGGAAACTTTACTTGTCTTAAAGAACCAAATTCAAAATACGGGTTTGAAGAAAGAATTATTTGAAGACTTAATTTATAAAAAGGAAAATGGATTAAGAGCTTTACTTGCGTTAACAGGTTTTTCGAACGAGAGCCTGAAAAGACTTATAACTTTTATGAGAATAGTTGATGACCCTGAATTAAATGTTCTTATTAATAAAGATAAATGGATAACAGATGCAGAAATAAGGGACAGAGAGAATATTAAGGAATGGACCGATAGTAAAATTCAAAAAAAGATACGAGAAAGTGAGTTTTTTAGGAAAGGTTTAGTAAATATATTTTTTGAAGGTTCTACTATACCCATTCTTTCTAAAGCTCTGCCACTCTTTGAACTTAAGAAATTGAGTATTTCGAAGCTAAATTTCGAAATAGATGCATTAATTGATACACTGATTCGCTATAAAGAAAAAGGTTCTTATTCAGGCAAGAAAGAGAATAATCCGGAAGTAGTTATCGAAAATATTCTGGATGAAATGGGAATCGGATTTGAAGGAGGAGATTTAGGAGATTTAATAAAAAATGCTCCAGATGAAAAACGAAGAATGGACTTTATCATTCCAGACAAAAGAAATCCAAAAATAATTATTGAATGTTCTTATTTAGTTACTACATCTTCGGGACAAGGGGATAAATCAAAAACAGAAATTTCAATTGATTCCTTAATTAAAAAACATTACCCTGATGCTCATTTTTTTGGTTTCGTTGATGGTATCGGTTGGTATGTTAGAAAGAATGACCTAAAAAGAATGATAACAGCTTATGAGGATGTTTTTACATTTCACGAAGAAGAGTTAGAACGATTTAAGGAATTACTAAAGGAGATATTTGTTAATGATTAATGAATATATTAACAAAATAATTCAAGGTGATTGTTTAGAATTATTCAAAAACATCCCTGATAACTCAATCGATATGACTTTCGCAGATCCTCCATTCAATCTCAAAAAGAAATATAACAGTTGTAAAGATTCATTAGAGTTTAAAGAATATCTCGATTGGTGTGAAAAATGGATTTCAGAAATGGTACGAGTAACAAAACCATCAGGTTCGATTCTTGTTCATAATATACCCAAATGGCTTACTTATTTTGCAGAAATTTTAAATAAAAAAGCAGATTTCAAACATTGGATTTCCTGGGATGCTCCCACTGCTCCAATGGGAAAAACCTTACAGCCTTCACATTATGGAATTCTATTTTATGCAAAAAATCAAAAAGAATTAAAGTTTTACGAAGTAAGATATCCTCATAAAAGAGATAGAAAAACAGGTTATTTATTAAAAGATTACGGTGGTAAAAAAGCTCTTTTACATCCTTTCGGTCCATTAGTTTCCGATGTCTGGACAGATATTCACAGAATAAAACATAATAAAAGACGCGATCCGCATCCTTGCCAGCTTCCCATCCATTTACTCGAAAGATTAATATTAATGACTACCGATGAACATGATATTGTATTAGATCCTTTTATGGGAACCGGAACAACAGCAATTGCAGCTAAAAAACTTGGAAGAAATTATATCGGATTTGAAATCGATAAACAATATGTTAAAATTGTAAATAATAAACTTGATGGTGTTCAATCTAATTCAAGAATAGGTGATTGTTGGGTAAGTTATTATTTAGATGAACCTCGAACAATTAGAAATATTGATTGGGATCTCATCAAAGAATATTTCTCAATTCCTCAAGATTTACGAGATATCGATAAAGAGAAAATTACATTGAAAAAACATAAAAAATTCGTCAAAACCGAACAAATTAAGGTTTTGGAAATGTTCAATGAAGTGGCAACCAACAATAGATAGATAGTATTTTTTAATTTACAATATTAGTTTTTTCTCTTTGTCCTCTGCGTTCTCTGTGGTTTATTCTGTTTTTTTTAGTTTGTCTTGGTTCAAGTTTTGTAATTACCCAATTAATAATTCACCAACGCCCACCTCTTTTTATTGACAGTCATCCCATTTTTCACGAATTCATCTCTCAATTAATATGAAAGTTCGAGTTTTAGCAAGCGGAAGTAAGGGAAACTGCATACTGGTTTCCGGACAGAGATCTGCCCTTTTGGTGGATGCAGGATTGAGCTTGAAGCGTCTCAAGGAGATACTTTTTAACATCGATTTCCCAATTCAGAATATTCAAGCTCTCATCATTTCCCATGAGCATTCTGATCATATAAAAGGCGCCGGCGCGATAGTCCGCAACCTTGGAATACCCTTATATGTAAATGAAAACACCTACTTTGCAGGCGCCAACCGGTTCGGGCGTATCA
>JACNFI010000266.1 GCA_014384665.1 Candidatus Cloacimonadota bacterium | reverse complement strand
GTAATTAGTCATTTAAATAGCCTTTATAAAAGAGTCTCAAGGCAGAATAAAAATAATAACACGAATATTATTGATAAGACACTATAAAGAATAAAGTAGTCATTGTATTCTGTCTATCCTTTTATTGCATCTAAAGGGCATTCATTTATACATAAACCACATTCTATGCAACTATCAGTAATTATATACTGGTCCTCGTCTTCAATTATAGCATTCTCCGGACATATTTCTACACAAGCACCACATTTGATACAATCTGATGTGATAACAAAGCTCATAAAATCCTCTATATCTCCATTATCTCTTTTTCTTTATTTTCAATAATATCGTCAATCTGCCCGACAAATTCATCAGTGATATCCTGAATTTTATCTAAACCATCTTTGGATACATCTTCTGAAATTTTGCTTTCCTTTTCCATGTTCTTTACTTGTTCATTAAAATGTCTGCGTGTACTTCTTACAGCAATTTTAGATTCTTCACCATATTTTTTTACTATTTTAACTAATTGTTTTCGTCTTTCTTCAGTAAGAGAGGGAAATACTAATCGTATAATATTTCCATCATTTTGGGGTGTTATACCCAGGTCAGAAGCCAATATTGCTTTTTCAATAACTGGTAGTAAGGATTTTTCCCAGGGTCTAATCAAGATTAACCTTGATTCAGGAATAGATAGAGCACCAACATGATTCAAAGGTGTTGGTTGGCCATAATAATCTACAGTTATATTTTCTAATAAAGAAATATTTGCTTTACCAGTTCGGATTTTTAGTAAGTCTCTTTTTAATGATTCTATGGCTTCCCCCATTTTTTCTCTTACATTTTTATAAATTGTATCTAATTTAACCATAATTTCTCCTCAAATTTATTTGATTTTTAAATAATTTTAGCTAATAAAGCAGTGGTGTGCGACAACTTACTTAAATTGTATATTTACATTTATTGAATATTGAAATTTAATTAAAAATTATTGAATTAAACTTCCAAAATCATCTTCAAAAATAGCTCTTTGGATATTGCCATAATAATTAATATTAAATATCTTTATAGGAAGATGAAATTCTTTTGCTAATGATATTGCTGTTAAATCCATAATTTTAAGATTTAATTTTATATAATCATCAAAAGATATAGTTTTGAAAAATTTAGCATCTTCAAACTTTATTGGGTCTTTATCATAAACACCATCAACTTTAGTGCCTTTAAGGACAATATCAGCTTCAATCTCTAATGTTCGTAAAATTGCAGCTGTATCAGTAGTGAAGAAAGGATTCCCAGTACCTCCACCAAAAACAACTATTTTCCCATTGGTTAAAGCTGACTTTGCTCTTTCTGCATTAAAAGGAAGCCCAATATTTCCAATATTTTGTGATGTAAATACTACTGAATCAGTATGTAATTCTCTAAATTTTTCATTAAGCACAATTGAATTCTGAATAGTGGCAAGCATACCAATATTATCAGCATCGGTTCTTTTCATTTTATTTCCAACAGAAGATGCTCCTCGGAAAAAATTTCCACCGCCAATAACTACGCCCATTTCAATACCTTTATTATGCACTTCAATCAATTCTTGAGCTATTTGAGTAACAGCATTATTATCAATACAGGAATGACATTTCCCTTGTAGAACTTCTCCACTTACTTTTATTAATATTCTTTTATAATCTTTCAATTTTTACACTTTTTAAATTTTTGGAGAAGAGAAAGAAGGATTTGACTATTTTACTACTGAGGTCATAATATAGTTTACCTCGTAGGATAACATTTTGTATCCAACGGGGTAAACTTTATTTTTAGGATTATAGTGGAATGCGAAAACGCTCCCCGATTTATCGGAGAGAACTTTTCGCATATACTAATATGCTGAAAGTTCGTCGCTTCGCTTCTCGTTTCAGCACTCCGTTTTTGCTCGGTATTATATATTTGGCACAGATGCAAACAGTTTTATGCCCCCAGTAGTAAGTGGTTTATTTCCCGATTTGATATCTTGAAAATCTACCTATTGAAACTTTTTCTCCAAACTCAAGAACAGCATCGGATATAAGCTGTTGTACTGTAATATTTTCATCCATAATAAAAGGTTGCTCTAAAAGGCAGTTTTCTTTATAGAATTTTTTCATTCTGCCTTCAACAATTTTATCAATTATTTTTTCTGGTTTTTTCTGGTTTAAAGCTTGTTCTCTAAAGATTTCTTTTTCATCATCAATTATTTTTTGGTCTATATTATCAGATGATATTGCAATTGGATTAGCAGCAGCGATTTGCATAGAAATTTTTTTTGCCAGTCCTATAAAGCCATCAGTTCGAGCCACAAAATCAGTTTCACAATTTAACTCTAATAGAACTCCAATCTTTGCTCCTGGATGAATATATGAATATATAATACCATCTTTTGCATCTCGTTTAGATTTTTCATAAGCTTTTGCAATACCCTTTTTTCGTAAAATCTTTACTGCTTCTTTAATATCGCCTTTAGCTTCTTTTAATGCTTTCTTGCACTCCATAAAACCAACATTAGTTTTATCTCTTAATTCTTTAACTACTTTTGCGCTAATTTCCATCTTAACTCCAAATTTTTGAACATTTATATTTATAGTAACATTTTTAAGCTTACGAGGTATGAGTTAATAACAATTATTTTTGATGGACTAAACCGAGATGGATTTTTAATCCTCTTCTTGAAGTGAATTCCTTATCACAGTATTCGCAGATGAATTTTTTCTTAACTTTAACAGTTTTTTCTTTTTTAGTTTTTTTCTTTGAATCTTCTATAACAAGTTTTTCTTTTTTTTCTTCTGAAGTTTTTTCTTCTTCAATAATTTCTTCAACTTTTTCTTTTTGTGACACTTTTTCTACTTCTTTAGACTCCTTCAGAATTTCTTCTATATCACCACCTTCAGCAGCAATCTTTTTACCTTCATTTATAGCGTTAGCCATAATATCGCAAATAAGATTAACAGA
The DNA here is from genome assembly GCA_014384665.1 of Candidatus Cloacimonadota bacterium. Taxonomy (GTDB): domain Bacteria; phylum Cloacimonadota; class Cloacimonadia; order JGIOTU-2; family JGIOTU-2; genus JACNFI01. The sequence goes on along the minus strand of JACNFI010000266.1, from coordinate 345 downwards.
TTTCATTGCATCATCATTTCCCGGTATTACAAAATCAATTCCATCGGGATTGCTGTTTGTATCAACAATAGCCACAATTGGGACGCCCAATTTCTGGGCTTCTCTGAGTGCATTTTTTTCATTTACAGTATCAGCAATTACTATTGCGGAAGGGAGATTATCCATATCTCTGATACCACCCAGAGCATTAAGTATTTTATCATATTTTCTCTGCATCTTAAGAACTTCTAATTTTGTATATTTTTCTATTTCTCCAGATGCTCTCAAATTTTCAAAATGTTCTAATTTATCAATACTTTTCCGAATAGTTTTTAAATTTGTAAGAATTCCACCAAACCATCTGTG
>JACNFI010000265.1 GCA_014384665.1 Candidatus Cloacimonadota bacterium | reverse complement strand
TGGTTGAAGACATACAACCATTACGGAGGTTTCGCAAGCTTAACCATCCGTAAGTTTTAAAATACCAACTTTACCCCGTTAGATAATTATATATCACATATTGTAAACATTCTCTAAAATTTTTATCTAACGGGGTTTACGGACAGACACTAATTATCCTAATTTTTAAATAATAAAAAATAAATATTATTTGTCAATTTTGATGAGTATTTTTATTAAATTTTTAAAGTAAGTTTGTAAATTAGCATTACAGAATTTTACCGACCTGCATTTCAATTAATTCAACTATCAAGTTACGGGTTACGAGTTACGAGTTACGGGTTACGGGTTACGAGTTACGGGTTACGGGTTACGAGTTATCTACCAAAAACTTATGTGTTAGGAAAAAAGGAAATTCCTATGCAATAAATTTATAAACATCAGAACAAAATATAAAAAAAATTTGTAATATATTTATTTACTACCTTTATAAAAAATAATTATAAAATGTATATTTATTTTGACATAATATTATTGTTTTGATTAAGTTGATATTTAGATAAAAAGGGTTCTGCAAGATAGCTGAATTCCAGATTTTTATAAGATTTATTCTATTTTGCTTTTGTTAAAGAAAGTTAAGTGTGATTGCTAAAATACTAAAATTTGCAAACTAATATATGTTATGAGATCTGCAAAATTGAGTATTTTACAGAATTTGTACAAGAATTGTCATTCTGAGTGTAACGCCTGTCCACCTCTGGTGGGAAGAATCTCATAGTGAGCGATATGTTTGGGAGTTAGAGATTCTTCACTTCGTTCAGAATGACACCATTATGTGATATTTCATTATTTTGCAGAACCCATTAATATATGTCAATTAAGGAGTAAACGATGCCATTTTTACTAAAAACTACAAAAATGATAGAATTGCAGATTGATGAATTTTTGAATGTTGTTTGTGAAGCGGGTTTATTATTTAAAAAGGGATTAGAGAACTATTTAAGCAAAAGTAAGGAAGAATTTACAGAGCGGTTAACTGCTGTTTCAGAATACGAGCGGAAGGCAGATGAACTTAGATTAAGTATTGAGAAACAACTATATATGAATACATTAATTCCAGAAAATAGAGGAGATGTCCTTGCTATATTAGAAAATACAGATGAAGTGATTGACCGAATCAAAGAGACTTTGGTTCAATTTTCAGTAGAGACGCCAAAGATTCCATCTAAATTTGATAGATTATTTCTTGAATTATCAACTGCTTCTATTCAATCGGTGGATTGTCTTATTAAAGCAGTAAGAGCCTTTTTCACTGATATTTCATCTATAAATGATCATATTCATAAGATTCATTTTTATGAGAAAGAAGCTGATAAAATAGCTGAAAGGCTTAAAAGAGAAATCTTTCAGGATGAAGAGTTGCATTTAAGCCATAAAATGCATTTGCGTTATTTTACTTCACATGTGGAAAACATATCTGATTATGCTGAAGATGTAAGTGATAGATTGGCAATTTATGCAATTAAAAGACGGTTATAAGATAAAAGAGCATAGATACTGGAAAAAGACAATAGACCACAAATTATAAGAAAAGCAGATTGAAAGGTTTATAGATTTACTATAATTAGTGTATGTCCTTAAACTTGGGTTTTTCGACTCGTAAGTTTACCCCGTAGGGAAGAATGACCCCAGTTGGATAAAAAAAATCCAACGGGGTAAACTTACGACTCGAAAGTCAAGTTTACGGATGGACACTAATTAGTAAAAATGTATGAAATAAGCTGTAAGAATTTATGATATTTTTATTTCTTTCAAGTGGATTATTTTTAGGATGGTCATTAGGTGCGAATGATGCTGCCAATGTTTTTGGTACTGCTGTTGGCACTAAAATGATTAAATTCAAAACTGCTGTATTAATTGCTTCTATTTTTGTTATTTTAGGAGCTGTTATTGATGGTGCTGGAGCATCACATACTTTAGGAAAACTTGGCTCAATTAATGCTCTGGCGGGTTCTTTTACAGTGGCTTTAGCTTCTGCTATAACTGTTGCTGTTATGACGAAATTTAGATTACCTGTTTCAACTTCACAAGCCATTGTCGGTGCAATTATTGGCTGGAATTTCTTTAGCGGTTCACTTACAGATATAAATTCTCTTACTAAAATTGTGTTAACATGGATGGTTTGTCCTATTCTTGCTGGTTCTTTTTCTTTCGTTTTATTTAATATTTTTAAACATATTTTGGATAGGTCTAAAATCCATCTGCTTGTAATGGATGCATATACCCGAATTGCTTTGATAGTTGTAGGTGCCTTTGGAGCATATAGTCTTGGTGCTAATAATATTGCAAATGTGATGGGAGTATTTACTAATTCATCACCTTTTCATAATATAAATGTTTATGGACTTTTTACATTTTCAGGTACCCAACAATTGTTTCTATTAGGGAGCATAGCAATTGGGATAGGGATTTTAACTTATTCTCATAAGGTCATTAGAACCGTAGGTGGTTCACTTTTCAAACTATCTCCCATTACTGCATTTATTGTTGTGCTTTCTCACTCCTTGGTTCTATATATTTTCGCTTCACAGGAATTAAGAAATTTGTTAGTATCTTATGGATTACCACCTATTCCTTTAGTTCCTGTTTCCAGTTCACAAGCAGTTATTGGTGCCATTCTGGGAATTGCTATTGCCAAAGGCGGAAGAAATATCAAATTTAATGTTTTAGGAAAAATCTCTACCAGCTGGGTTACTACTCCGATTATTGCAAGTATTATTTCTTTTATCGCTCTTTTTTTCGTGCAAAATGTTTTTGACCTAAAAGTATATAATAAAATAACCTATAATTTTTCAGACAAGGTAATTAATCAATTAGAAGAAAATGGAGTTGATTCAAATAAATTAAAAGATATGAAAGGAAAAAATTTCTCAAATGCTTTGAGACTTCAAAGTGAATTAAAACATTTCCATCATTTCAACAATGAGGAAATCAAGAAAATTTTTAAATATTCTGCTGTAGATACAATATTAATCAATGAGAAAATTATCAGGAAAATAGTTGATAGAGACTATCTAACTAAAGCACAGCTTGATGCTCTGATAAAAATACAGAATAAATCTTTCTCTCATATCTGGGAATTTCAATATGCTTTAATGAAATTATCAGATGATTGGAGGTTCAAAGAAAAATCACAATTAAACAAAAGATATAATGAGAGCTTAAACTCAAAATATGAGTATCTTATTAGTCTATTCCGCATATCTAAAGAGTAAATAATGGATGAGATCTGCAAAATGAGTAATTTCACTTCATTTCTGGCTACGGCTTGCTTCGC
>JACNFI010000264.1 GCA_014384665.1 Candidatus Cloacimonadota bacterium | reverse complement strand
TTTATAGATGGTGTGAATATGAAATAAACCTTTTAGGAGAACCAGAGATGCCTATCTGGACGGATATTCCAAGTAATTTATTTGTAACATATCCTGATGAACTGCCATTAGGAGATAGTTTCTGCCAAATCACAGTCTGCCAGCAAGCGGATGGTAATAGTCCAGTTGAAGGAGCTTTGGTTTGTTTAATGCAAGGTGAAGATGTTTATGAAACTGGCATCACAGGAATTGATGGTCAGGTAGATTTTGATATATCTACATCCAATCCTTCAAATGATATTCAATTAACAGTCACTGTGCAAGATTTTATCCCTTTTGAATCCACAATCTCAATTACTTCTGGTATGGCTTATGTGCAGATTTCTTCATATTCAACTAATGGCTCTGATGAAGGATATGTTATTCCAGGAGAATTGGATTCTATGGATATCTGGTTACATAATTATGGTAATTTAGGTGCTACTAATATTTCAGTTTTATTAACAACAGATGATAGCAAAATTACTATGATAGATAGTACTGAGTTGATTGGAAGTATTCCTGCTGGTGATTCAATTTTCGTTGAAAATGCTTTTAGTTTCCAGGCAAGTGATAATTTAGCAAATGAAGAAACAGTCTATCTAAATTCAGAAATTACAGATGATGAAAGTAATTATTGGACAACTCTGATAAGCATAATAGGGGCAACACCAGTAATTTCATATTTCTATCATAATATTATTGATTCTTTAGGTGGAGATGGTGATGGTATTGCAGAACCAGGTGAAACTGTAAACCCTAATATAATTCTGAAAAATGAAGGATTGGCTTTGGCCCAGAATGTGGATGCAATTTTGTGGTGTGATAATCCTTATATAGAAATTCCAGAGTGTATTTGGGAATTTGGAGATATATTACCGTCTGGATTCGGCCAAACCCTTGTGGAAATCGGGATTGATGAAAATTGTCCTGCACCTTCTTTTCCACAAATTGGTATTTTAATTATGACAGAAGACGGTTACCAATTTTCCGATAGCTTTTTGGTAATTATCGGAGAAACCGGATTTCAGGACGATATGGAAGCTGGAGATGAGAACTGGACGCATTATGGAACTGATGATTTATGGCATCTGACTTCAAATCGTAAGTTTTCAGGAGATTATAGCTGGTATTGCGGAAATGAAGGAGAATTTTTGTATAACGACGATATAGAAGAGTTTTTGGTCTCATCTCCTATAATTCTTGGTCAAAATGCAGAACTTTCATTCTGGTGTTGGTATAAGTTTCCCAATTATGGAACCGATGGATTTTATGTAGAGGTAAACGATGGCTCAGGCTGGACAGATTTGGATTTTATTGGCAGTGGAGGAGCATTAGGAATTCTTACAATTGGCAATGATTGGCTTGAATATAAGTATGATTTATCAAACTATGCTCCAGAAACAGAATTGACTTTGCGTTTCAGATTTGTGAGTAGTAGTATTATAGATGGTGGTGAAGTAGCAGAAGGCGTTTATATAGATGATGTAAAAATTAAAGAAAAAAGTGAAATCGTTTTCGCTGATTTTTCAGCAGATGTTACTTCTGGAATTATGCCATTAACAGTTGAATTTACTGATGTTAGCCATTCAGCTGTAGATTCAATTGTTGATTGGTATTGGAATTTTGGAGATGGTGAAACCAGCACAGAACAAAATCCTACTCATATCTATGAAATCCAGGGTAAAAAAACAGTATCGTTAACTGTTACTGACGAATTTGGTTTTACAACAACAAAAATAAAAGTTGATTATATTGATGTGTCTACTGGGGGTGGTTATGTAATATATGTTAATCCTGATGGAAGTGGAGATTATACTAACTTGCATGACGGAATAGAAGCGGTTTATGATGGAGATACTTTATTGGTCGCAGATGCAATATATATTGGATATGAGAATAAAAATATCTCTTTTGATGGAAAGAGTGTGATAGTTGTTTCAGAAAACGGGGCTGAAAATTGCATTATAGACTGTGAAGATACAGGCTTTGCTTTTATACTTGAACATAATGATTCCCTGGCAGCTATTAATGGTTTTACAATCAGAAATACTCACACTTATGGAAATGGTGGAGCTATAAATTGCGATAATGCTTCTGCAAAAATTGAGAACTGTATATTTGAAAATTGCATAACAGATCAATCAGGTGGAGCAGTTTTTGGTTCAAGTAATTCAAATTTAATTATTAGCAATTGTCAATTTATTAACTGCAATGCTTTAACTGGTGGTGGAATTCATGTCAGTAATTATAATGAATTTGTTTTAGAGAATTGTACTTTTGATGACAACTCTGCAGATTTTGCAGCAGGAATTAAGATAATTTCTACCTTATCATCAATAGTCCAGAACTGTAATTTTAATGATGGAATTGCTATTTATGATGGTGGTGCGATTTACATGACTGATTGCGATTCAATATCTCTAAAAGATTGTGAAATTACAAATAATTCTGCACAAGATGGTGTGGGAATATACCTTATAACCAGTAATTCTATTGAGATGAAAAATATATCTATAACTAACAATGAAGCCTCTCATTATGGAGGAGGAATTTATACCTGTGAAGCTAATACTACTATGGAAAATTGTATTATTTCAAGTAATTCTGCAAATCGTGGTGGGGGTATTTATCTTACCTCTTCTAATGCACAATTTATAAATTGTTTAGTAATAAGTAATTCAGCTATTGGTACTGCCTCAATGGGTGGTGGAATCTATACTAATGCTTCAAATCCAGATTTTATAAATTGTACAGTCGCTAATAATTCAGCAGTATCTTATGCTGGTGGAATTTTTGTGTATAGTTCAGATGTGAATGTTGTAAACAGCATTTTCTGGGGAGATACTCCACAAGAAATATTTCCTACTACAGCTAATCTTATAGCAGAGTATTCTGATATTCAAGGTGGATGGACTGGTGATGGTAATATTGATGAAGACCCGCTTTTTGTCGCTGGATACCCATTTGATTATCATTTTACTGAAAACTCTTCCTGTATAGATGCTGGCTCAAATGATTATGTCTGGGTAGATTCAGATTTAGATGGAAATGTGCGTATATGGGATGGTGATGGTGATGAAATAGCAATTGTAGATATGGGCTGTTACGAATTTGGTGCTCCACCTGTGAGTGTGGAACCAGAACCTGAACCACAAACTGTGATTACACTTTATCAAAATTATCCTAATCCGTTTAGTGCCTTAACCACGATTTCTTTTAATTTAGCCACTGATTTACACGGATTATCCCCATTAGATAGCGAGCATCTAACGGGGCAGGCACAGATAAGAATTTA
>JACNFI010000263.1 GCA_014384665.1 Candidatus Cloacimonadota bacterium | reverse complement strand
AACCTGATGATGGGTAATGCAATTGCCACTGATTGTAATTACCATGTCCACTTGTATAGAAAATATCTACAGGGTCGTAGTTGAAAATATCAATTCCATCATTTATCATAGTAACAAGCCATTCTGTCCTATCTGTAGGACCATCGGTGTAAGTAGTTGTTTCAAGAGAATCTGAATACTTTACAGAATATTGACCATAAGTGCTTTCAGAGGTAGCTATCCCTTGTGTGTAATAATTCAAATCACAACAACCAGTTCCACCCAAAACTGTCTTCACATTAAATTCAGTTGGACCTGTGACAAGATTAAGCGCATCTTCTGCATTATATCCAGTTATAATTCCCCAGACAGCATCGCAATATGGGTCACTATCTAATATTCTTGTAAAGGGCCAGACACTATTCTGAACAAAATTAGGTGATGCTGTAGAAAGTTCACATACAAAACCAATATGGCTTGGATGAAAATCGGCAACATCGGATTGTACCTCATTTAGAGTACTATTCCAAATAAACAACTGAGCCTGATATCGTGCTATAAGTGCATCAACAACTGCTTGCCAATCTGGATTATTATAGGTTGACTGCTTGATTACTACTGCATAAGTAAGTTGTGGCGGTTCTATATAAGTTATTGTGAAATTATTATCAGAAATATCTTCATTACAGTTACCACTTCCATCAAATACTTTCACTTTAATAAGACATTCTTCGGATGGAGTATTTGGGATTTGCCAGGAATAACTTTGAGGATTACCTGTTTGGCTTGCAAGCAAAGTCCAATCCGCACCATTATTAGTAGAATAATATACACTATCGCCAGAAACTTCATTGTTATCGTTTGCAATCCAGGTAATAGTATGCCACTCAAAAGTACCCCAGTCTTCTCCACCATTAGGTGCGATAACTGTTACTGTTGGTGGTTCTTCAGCAATAGTTGTTACACTTGCACTATCTATAACAGTCGTATCTGATTGTGAGGTTGCGAATAAAAGAACATTATCCTGTCCTGTTGCACCTGTCGGAATATTGACACATACTTTTATGCCAGCACAATTACCAGAATCCAGATAAAGAGTATTAATCTGATTAGTCCCATTTTCGTCCCAGATCGTTGTATTCCAGAGATTGTCAGTCACATAGAGGTTATAGATGTCATCCATCAGTCCCTGATTGGTAACGGTCAGGTCATACCAGATATCGCTGTCAGGAATTCCACTTCCAGTTTGGTGCTCTGGAGTAATAATAACCAGATAATCTGGAGGAATCTCATAGGTAACAGTCATGTAAGGTGGATTGTCTTCATTCCAGCCATCAGCATGATAATAGAAAATAGAAACATAATCCGCTGTTTTATGCCCGATTCCGAACCAGTCGTCTGTTAGGGCTGATTGAATATCTGCAACCACACTTCCACCTAAAACATTAGAATACCATCCAGTTTGTAGATCACCTTCATAATGTAGATACTCAGCACCATCTCCACAGTCAGCATAAATCGCACTCGGATTTCCAATAAGAGTTAAAGGGTCATTATCCAGCCGATACCAATAAAACCACGGATGGTAAATATCATTATAATAAATGTGCAACTCTACGCTGTTGATTACAGCAGAGTCAGGGATATTGGAGATGTCAAATCTTGTCCAACCACGATATTCATCACCACCTTGTTCCCATACTTCAGAGGTCTGGGTAATCGTTCCACTACTACAAACTGTCCCTGTGTTATACTCGGCAGAGGCGGAATAACAGTTAATTGTATCAGCACTAATGTTTGTCCAACAAAGAATAAACAAAAGAAACAAAGCTGATATGGGCACGACATTTTTGTCACTGTTTGAGATGAGTATTTTTTTCCCTTGAAAATCCTTTCTAACCACAAAGCATTGAAACGATCCTAACACCATTTGTAATGGTGTTTTAATAAACAGGATTACAAATCCTGTTAGGAACAATTGCAATTGGAATCTGTGCATTATGTCTCTCAATTTTCATTCTCCTTTGCGTCCCTTTCCTGATTAGATCGGGAATTCGGGACATGAGGGTTTCATCTTATTTCCTCGTTTTAATGAGATCTAAAAATAGATAATTTTCAATTTTTTTATGATATTTCCTCTTTACCAAAAGTCCCTCCTGTGTATTTAATCTTAAACTTATCAAAAGATATTGCTTTATCCCATAAATGGTTGAATAAAATTCTAGTCGCAAGTGCAAAACCAGGATGTTCTATAACAAGCATTGTGAGAGGAGATGCCGTGACCTTAGGATTATCTAATGCCATAAACATATATTTTACATCAGAGATATACATCTTTACAGGAAGTTTCTCTATCATACGTGCTTTTTCTCCTGCCTCAATACACTTCTTAATATGATCAATGGTAGTTTCGATCTCTTCTTCATTGGGAAACTCATATAACGATCGTATAATAACCCCCTTCTTCAATATCTCAAATTCTATACTCTCCTGTGCATTCACTTTCTGTCTCTTATGCTGGTGAGCATAGGGAGGTTTCACAAAACCAATGAATTCTTTCCTAGTGTTTCTCACCAAACTGACATACCTTTCTTGAATAGAAGAAATACCTTTTATTATCTCCACATACTCTGATGAATCCACTGTCTGCATTCCCTTATTGTATTTAGGATAAATCATTTTTCCAATATCCTCTGCCAGTTTCTTCTTCTCTTCCAGCTCGCTCTCATACACTTTTATTAAATTATTGAGAACCCTCCTTGGTTCCACAGCTTGATACTTTTTATTTCTACCCATCTTTTTTTCTATACACATCCCTCTAAGTATCATTCTCGGTATGGTCTCATATACTTTTGTTCTTGGCACATTTGTCAGTTGGTGAATCTCCAGGGCAGTGAGCTCTCTCTTCTCAAGTAATGCAAGGTATACTCTCGTCTCTCTTTCAGAGATACCAAGCCTTACCATCTTCTCAATATATTTTTCCTTTTTCATTTAAATTTACCATCCCTGTAGTAATAACATTATATTTTACTTTTTATAACGCCAAATTTTTTTCAGCGTAAAAACTTTTATTAATTAACTGATGCAAAATCTCATAAACCTTAGTTGTTGGAATATTGAGGAGCTCTTGGATTTCAGAAGAAGAAAATTCTTTTTTACAAAAAAGAGTAGTATATACCTTTACCTTACAACTGGTTTGACTAAGATTAATTATAAACTTATCTACCTTTTTTAACTTATTCATATTTTTGTTATCTCTTATGGGGATAAATAATTTTGTAAAAAATAACTTGTCAAGAAAAATCTTATTTTTTTTAAAAAAGTTTTTTGATTTTTAGAATTGT
>JACNFI010000262.1 GCA_014384665.1 Candidatus Cloacimonadota bacterium | reverse complement strand
ATGGATAAGAAAGAAGTTCAAGCTATATGGTCAGAAAACAAAAGGGTTTTCATAATTGACCAAACAAAACTACCACATAAATTTCAAATATTATGCTTAAAAAATTTTCAGGAAACCGCTGATGCAATTATGGATATGAAATTGCGAGGTGCAGGAACAATTGGAGTTGCTGCAGGATTTGCTATGGCACAAGCGTTTTCAGAACTTAATAATGTAAAAGAAGTTCAAAAAGCAAAACAAATAATAGAAGACACAAGACCAACTGCTCAAAATCTTTTTTTTGCTACAAATCTTGTCTATCAAAAAGCAATAGAAAACAAATATCCAGAGCAAACAGCATGGAAAACCGCTCATAAAATTCTTGAAGAAGATATTATAAATTCTAAAATAATGGGTAAAATAGGTTCAGAATTGATTAAAGATGGATATAATATCCTTACACATTGTAATGCAGGAAAATTAGCTATCGCTGGTTTTGGTAGTGCTCTTGCTCCAATATATATCGCACATAATCAAGGCAAGAAAATATTTATTTATGTTAATGAGACACGCCCACGCCTGCAAGGCAGCCAGCTTACTGCATGGGAACTATCTCAAGCCGGAATACCTCACATCATAATAGTTGATAATGCTGCTGGCTTTTTTATGCGAAGAGGAAAAATTGATATTGTTTTTGTTGGAGCAGATAGAATCGCAAGAAACGGAGATGTGGCAAATAAGATTGGCACTTATGAAAAAGCAGTTCTGGCAAAAGAGAATGGTATTCCGTTTTATGTTGTTGCTCCAACAAGCACTATTGACTTAAGCTGTAAATCTGGAGAAGCGATGATAATTGAAGAACGCTCTAAAGATGAAGTTATAAAAATCAATGACAAATATATTGCAAACAAAGAAAGCAAGGCATTCAATCCCGCCTTTGATATAACTCCTGCAAAGTATATCACTGGAATTATTACAGAAAAAGGAATCTTTAAAAATTCAATCCCCAATTAAATTGGGGACAAAATTAAAAATTAAAATGAAAGAATATTCTGGCGTAAAATTTCAGGTAATTTTTCAAGAAAAAATTATTACAAATGCACATCAGATTGATAAACTAAAAAATTGGGGTAAACAACTGTCCAAACTTGGTTTTATTCCTCATTATAGAAATGAACAAGAACCAGATAGATTAAGTTCTGCTGGAAATCTTAGTTTTAGAATGAATAAAGAGTTTGTTATTACTGCTTCTTATTCAGATTTGTCAAACTTGCGGGACGAGGATTTTATACATATTAAAGGGGTTGATTTAAGACAGAAAAAAATATGGGTCAATGGGAAAAGGGAACCTTCATCAGAAACAATGCTGCATTATTCAATATATCAAAAACGGAATGATATAAATGCCATTTTTCATGGACATTCAACAAAACTTCTTAATAATTGTAAAAGATTAGGATTGAAATCTACTTTATACGAAGCTCAATATGGTTCTTTAGAATTAGTAAATTCAGTGTTAGAAGTGTTGGAAGATGAAAATTTTTTAATTATAAAAAATCATGGATTCTTAAGTTTTGGTAGGAATATTACTAAAGCAGGAGAAAACACTTTAAATATTTACAGAAGATTGGAAGAAATTACTTAAGCAAGGAATTATTATGGGAAAAACTTTCATTCAAAAAATATTTGAAAATAAAACAGGTAAGTCAGTTGCTGAAGAAGAGATTGTTTTTGTTGAGCCAGATTACATACTAACTCATGATAACACAGCAGCGATAATCAAAAAATTAGCACAGGTGCAAGAAGGTATTAGGGTAAAATATCCTGAACGATTGGTAATAATTTTGGACCATATAATACCTGCTGCAAATGTAGCTTCTGCTAATGCTCATAAGCAGATTCGTGAATTTGTGAAAAAACAAAGCATTGAGCATTTTTATGACATTGGTGTCGGGATTTGTCATCAGGTTCTTCCAGAGAAAGGCTTAGCAATTCCCGGAACCATTATTGTTGGAAGTGATAGTCATACTTGCACCTATGGTGCTTTTGGGGTATTCTCTACCGGGATTGATAGAACAGAATCTGCAGGAATATGGATTACAGGAGAAACCTGGTTTAAAATTCCAAAGTCATATAAAATAAACCTGCGAGGAAAATTTCGAAAGAGTGTTTTTGCAAAAGACCTCATTCTGAAAATCATCGGAGATTTGGGAGCAGATGGAGCAAATTACAAATCGGTTGAATATCAAGGAGATGGAATAAAAAATCTATCTATTTCTGACAGGATGACAATCGCAAATATGGCAATTGAAATGGGTGCAAAAAACAGTGTTTTCCCTGTTGATGATAAAACAGAAAGATGGCTTTATGAAAGGGGAATTGAAAATTATCAAAAAATCCGAGCTGATGAAGATGCAATTTATGAAAAGGAATATTCATACAATCTTGATGAGATTACACCGCAAGTTGCATTTCCTCATTCAGTTGATAATGTAAAAGACATTTCAGAAGCAGCTGGCATCAAGGTTGCTCAATGTTTTATCGGCACTTGCACCAACGGAAGAATTGAAGATTTACATATTGCTGCTAAAATATTAAAAGGAAAGAAAGTCCATGCCAGCACAAGATTATTAATTTTGCCTGCATCACGAGAAATTTATCAGCAAGCAGTTCAGGATGGCACTTTGGCAATTTTGAACGAAAGTGGGGCAGTAATTTTACCACCAGGTTGTGGCCCTTGTCTTGGTGCTCATCAAGGTGTAATGGCTGATGGAGAAGTTACAATTTCTACAGCTAATAGAAATTTTAAGGGCAGAATGGGGAATAAAAATGCTTTTATCTATTTAGCATCTCCAGCCACAGTTGCAGCTTCTGCTATTACAGGAAAGATTACTGAACCAGAAGAATTATAGTAAAAACTCCCTTGCGAATGGTCGAAGACCTTCGCAATGGTTGAAGACCTTCGCAATGGTCGAAGACATACAACCATTACGCCCGTTCTCCGTAGTCCCGAAAGCATTCGGGACGAAGGGTGAAGAGGTTTCGCAAGCTTAACTCATGCCAGAGGCAGAGCCTTCGGCTCGTCATAAATAATCATTATGACAGTGAGCAAAGCGAACAATTGACTTAATGACAGCGAACAAAGTGAGCATTTTGACAGCGAAGCGTTATGACGGCTTTAGCCATTATGACAGCGAGCCCCGCGGACGCGGGGATATGACAATAATTGAAAGAAGACGATTTATGATGTTTTAGAAACTGCGAAACTTGAGTTATATATCATATAGTGGAAACATTCTTTAAGAATTTTTATCTAACGGGGTTTACGGACAGACACTATTTAAACTTCATTACAAA
>JACNFI010000261.1 GCA_014384665.1 Candidatus Cloacimonadota bacterium | reverse complement strand
ACCAAAAGAGTTTATCTGATTAAAAACCATTGTCATTCTTGAGCGAAATAAAATGACGCGCCTGTTACGGCTTATCATCCTGCTGGTTGAGAAGACTGGAAGAATCTATTTACTTTGAATTCGAACTCTGATTCTAAATAACATCCTGCAATTTCAAAAACCCGAGTCGGGTTTAGAATAATACTATTGAATTTGAAAAATATTTAACAATTACACTGAGACAATTCTGTCTTATTGTAAAACTACTGTAAAAAACCTAAACTCGACTCGGGTTGCAAGATATTAACTCAAATTCTTTGCCTGATTCTCCTTACATGTTTTATATCATTTTTCTTTTTACGAACTGATAGACCAAAAATGAACTTATCAAAGAAACTATAAATGAAAGCACTGTTCCCCAGAACAATCCCACACTTCCATATAGATAGCGAACAGCGATCGCATAAGCTACTACATTAATGGGACCACTTACGGTTATTATTTTGAGGACTGCGAGAGAAAAATTGGTGCCGTGAGAATAATAGGTAATTATCATTGTAGATAACATTACAGCGGGAAATGCAGAGAACATACCTCCAACAAGGGGACCTGCTATTTTTGCCATAAGCACGGCAAAAGCAATGATCGAGCCGCTCAAAATTCCTCTTATCGCAAGAAGAGGTAAAGTATATTTTGTATATTTTGGGGATTCTGAAGGAAATGAATACCGCTTTTCCAGGATGTAATATGAAAGTACGACCAATACAACGAAACCAATCAACGAGATCAAGAAACTATCAAAACCGACCAATGCAAGAATGAAGGACGAAACTGCCCAGAATATAAGTGCACAAGCGATGGCAATATAAAATTGCCTATTTCTAAGAAGTGCATACACAACCACAAATAGTGCATCGATTCCCATAATAATTGGCACGACAGTTGTTGCTTTGGAGGCAATTATTGGAGATTGTGTCCAGCCGATGAAGAAAAGAGAAATTATGATGGTGCTGGGAATTCCGGCAATAACTCCGCCGAGTTTGGAGCCAAACCTTTCTGCGATGATCGTTGCAAACGTTATCCATATCCCACCGATAAAAAAACTCAGGAGGAGCTTAAGTAGAAAAGTTTGATCCATAAAATATTTTATCGCTTAACTACTAAACTAAAAGTGGCACTATCTTATCCTCAATATATTTCTCAATATAGCCATTGTTGAGCTCATTATATAATTCCATAAATTCAGAATTATGTTTTAATGCATAGGTATCAATGTCAGAGATCGTTTCTGGATAATCTTCATTATAATAAATTTCATCTAGTTTTCTGTCATAATCAATATTATTTGAGATTTCTGACATTCTTATTAGTTTTTCTTTGATGCCTTTATAAAATTTCTGTAACAGATTTTCAAACTCATTTTTTTCTGTTTTAATATATTTTAAGCATCTGCCAAGCTTGGATTTATCCGATATAGAAAAAAGAAAAGAATAATCGTCTTTTAAAAAACCAACCTCGCCGACATTACTACATACTCTTGATAGGATATCATAATAATTCGAAAGTAATGAGTATATGATATATTCTCTATACTTTTTGTCACGATAATGAAGCACATTAATTTTATCATATATTTTTGATAAATTAATCTGGTATTTGAATACATTTTCAGGATTCTCATCTTTAATTAGATTATGATAAATATTATATGCTTTTTCTTTTTGTTCTGCTTTGTGATAGTAGTTCGCAAGTTTAAAATAATGGTTTAGTATTTTATAAGGATAAATCTCTATCGCTTTATGGATCAAGTCAATAGACTTTTGTATATCCGAGTCTTTGTATTTTGTTGACTGCTTTATTAAATTTTGAGATTTATTATACAGTTTATCTAATTGTTCTTCTGTATAATTTTTAACCTTCTTTTTATTAAAAAATCGCATTATATCACCTCAATCTTTTCTCGTCTGAATTAATCAAATCTTTTTCTATGAAACAAATAAAAATTTAGAAATCATCCTTTGATATTTTCCCTTGCTTTTCCCTAAAGACTATTTAATATTTTGTTCTTATATTAAACTGCAAGAAATTTTCATAATTATCAGGATCATGTTTTCATGCCCAAAACGAACTTTATTCGTTAACCAAGTCTTCAATTTTATTCAATATATCGAATTCTTTTCTTGTGCTTGATGTTGTTTGAGTATATTGTTGTGATGTTGGGGGTGCCCAAGAACCTTTGCCTCCAGTCGTTTGAACATAAGGACGAATCTTGACATATCTAATAATCTCAATTCCCGTTGCGGTTTCAGATACTCTTGTAATCAAAATATTCAAACGTTCTTGAACTTCGACGGGCATTTCCTCCTCAACTTGTCCTCCAAATATCACACCCCTCCAAATACTAACACTCACTGAATCTGTATATCCACACCAGTCGGTATTAATTATACCAGAATTTTTTTCGATTATCGTTAATGGATATCTGGCTATAGCCTGTAGTGTTTTATTCCACACTATATCAAAATCTGCATTAAAAACTCTTTTTGTTGGATAAGGTTTTTCAGGTGGTTTCTCCAAAAGTTTGTTGCTCATGCTACAACCCAAACATAACAATACGCCAATCAAAATTATAATTATCTTTTTCATAATTTACTCACCTTTCAAAATTTCAACCTTCGCTGCACACAGTAACAACACCATATGCCGCAGTTGTTTCAACCCATGATGAGTTTCCTGGTCCTAAAATTCCACCTAAAAATCCTCCGCTTGCGGTAATTCTTACTCTTAAATATCCATTTGTTGTTTGTTTTTGCACACAACAGCATATGGGATGTTCTCCAGATAAATCTACAGTACTATTTCCGTTTCCGTCTACTGTTCTATTTCCAAAAGCCCCAGACCAACTTGTATTAGACTTAACCTCTGCGTTATAGTCAACACTACAACTTATTACAACTACTAATAATGACAATAGAATTATTATCTTTTTCATGTTACTCCTATATATACCAATACAACTAAAATTCTGCTGAAATTATGTCAATATAATTATTTCTGTTCAGTAAAAAATTAAATAGAAACAAAAATGGCAAGGTCCCATTCATAATCCAGCAAAGGCTTTTCTTTATGCTTTTTTATAATTTTATCATTTTTATATAAAGATTTCAATACATATAATATAACACACATCCGGCTTTTGCCTTTCTACTAGCTGTACTTTTAATTTAATTGCCATCAAAAAAGCTTTATATCCCTATGTAATTTATAGTTAAAGCATAAATCAAAAATATTAAAATATTGAGCTTCGTACTTACTGAATATTATAGATAAAACGTTTTATCTTTTTGGTCGGTGTCTTTTCAAATTCTTCCGGGTAAA
>JACNFI010000260.1 GCA_014384665.1 Candidatus Cloacimonadota bacterium | reverse complement strand
TAGTAACTTTGATAAAAAAGAAAGTGAGGTACTATGTATGAAAAGTATAAAAAAAATTGTTAATTTCTATGTTAGGTCGATGTTTATGAAAACTCGAGTTTTAATTTCGTTAACTAATCACAAAAAAAAATTTAGGAGTAATTTTATGAATTACAAAAAAGTGTTTATATTTATAGTTTTTGCAGTAGCTTTGTTAACAAGTACTGCATTCGCTGAAGATCCTCTTCAAACTGGAATTCAGGGAAATGTTTCACTTTCCGGTGGCAGTGGAGATGTACAAGATGTAACTATTGAAATAATTGGGACAGGAGTTACGGAAAATCCTTATAATCCATCTGGCGATTATGCACTAACTATAGGAGCAGGAACATACGATGTAGAATTTTCTTTGTATGGTTATTATTCACATACAGAAAATGATGTAGTAGTTGTTCAAGACCAAATAACAACTCTTCCTAATGTTACTTTAAATCATATTCCTTATGGTAATATTGAAGGTACTGTAATATTAAATGGTGGAGATCCTCAATTAATTAATCAGGTAACATTTCTTTTAGATGGAGTTGAATTACCAGGTGTGCATCCACAAATTAATGGGAACTATTTTATAGGTTATATAGAAGCAGGACTGCGTGAATTAACAGCACAATTAGAAGGCTATTATGATTCAACAGCAACTGTAAATGTTACTGATGGAGGAACTGCGACTCAGGATTTCACACTCAATGCAAGACCAGGAACAATTATAGGATTTGTTACACTTAATGGTGATGGTGCGGTAAATCTTGTTGATTTTGAAGTTAAAGATAGTCAAACAGGTATTATAGTAACACCAATTGATATTATAGGTCCCTTGGTATATTTCAATGGATATTATGAGATAATTATTCAACCTGGAACTTATGATGTTACCGCTTCATTAATAGATTTTGAACCTCAAACAATTGAAGATATTCAAGTTATCTATAACCAGGCAACTGACGAACAGAATTTCACATTAAACAAATATCCATTTATTGAGGGAGTAGTAGATCTTACTGGTGGCACAGGTGATGTAAAAGTGGTTGTGGTAGAGGCAGATGATACAACTGGAACTGGAGATCCTTATATTGTCACTCCTGATGAGAATGGCTATTATGTAATTCCTAATATGGATTTTGGTTCTTATGAAGTTATAGCATCATTGGCCGGTTATGAAGAAGTAACACCCGTTACTATTGTTGTAGATGCTTATATTGTTTACACACAGAATTTCACTTTAGTTCCTTCAGACGCTGTTATTTCTGGTGAAGTTGAAATTACGGGTGGAACAGGACTGTATACAAATGTTCTAGTTCAATATCAGATAGATGGTGGAGCATGGATAAATGCAAACTATAACCCAGGTACTCACCTATATGATGTTACGCTATCCTATATTGGAGTTACCAACCCTCAGGATGTAAAAGTTAAAGCAACACTTGCGGATTATGGCGATGATGAAAATGAATATACAGATGTAATTCAAGCAGACGAATATCCTGGCAAAGATTTAAAATTAGATCCAGATGATATAATTATTTCTGGTGAAATTACATTAAATGGTGGTTGGATTAAACAAAATGTTCCGGAAATAACAGTTACTTCAAATTATGGAACTGTTACTGGAGACCCAAATGCTGATAGTACTGCTTATGAATATATTGTTACAATTACACATGTTCATTATGAAGATATTTTCAATCCATTAGATGTTCAAATAACTGCCCGCCATCTAGATTATTACCCACAAACAATTAACCTTACTGTTGAGCAAGGTGATATTGTGCCAGATCAAGATATGACATTAGATGCAAAACCTGGTTTTATTACTGGAACATTAACTCCTGTTGGTGGAGACCCCCAGGTTAATTTAACGCAAGCATGGGTAAGAGCTTGGGAAAATGGAATTCTTATTCATGGAGTACATCCAAACCAAAACGGTGATTATGAATTAACAATACCAATTGCTGGACATGATATGCCACCTCAATATACAGTAGATATAAAAACAGAATTAGTAGGATTTATTAATGGTGAAATAACTGATGTAATAGTTAATGAGAATGAAACAACAATAGACCAGGATTTTGATTTAGTATCTGTTAAAGTAAATGCTATTGTCACTATTGATGCTGGTGCTGGTCCGGTTGGTGACGTGGTTTGGGATATAGGAGACTTAAATGGTAATCCAATATCCCCTTATAGTATAACAAGTAGTGTTATATCACCAGATTCTGCAGAATATTGGATTGATATTGATCCAGGTGATTATAATATAGAGGCAACTCTCCTTGGTTATGATGGTGATTATAGGTCTATAACAAAACTAGTAACACTACAACCGTATATTCATGTAACCGAACACTTTGACTTTACCCTTGATGATCCAATTGTCCAAGACTTATATCTAAGCCAAGATGCAAAAGATAATTTACAAAGTATTTATCACTGGATTAAAAAAGATGGAACTCAACCAGAAGAATTCATTGCACCAGAAGTTCATGCTGTTATAAAGGGAAGTCCTGCGGCCCAATTGGATTCAATCTTGTTTGAATATCAAGACATTACTACCTCAAATTGGATAGAAATTGGTGTAATAGCACAACCTTCACCATCTGGTATTATCTATGATGTATATGTAGATTGGGATCCGTTACCCGTAGTAGGAAATTACCCAATAAAAGTAACTTGTTGGGATACTACTGTTACACGCACAAATCCTGTATCGCAGATTATATATAGGGATGTACGCAACGTTCTTTTGGACTATGACCGTAGTGATCTTACTTATTCAACAGAAACAGTTGGTCCGAATATAGGAAATAACATACTTCATAATGCTGACGCAGCCCTTACTGTTGCGGTACTTGGTACACCAGATGACATTGCTGAAGTAGATTCCGTTAAGATTGATGTTGTAAATCGTGTGGGTGGTGCAGTTCTTGCGTCCGTAACTTCGAATTATCAACCTTATCCAATTGGTTCTGACTCAACATGGACTTGGAATTTTGCTTATCTAATTGATGATATCCTTCTTGCTGCAGGTGGAGTTGACAAAGTTAATGTTGATTTCAATGTTGCTTTATTTGATATAACAGATACCCCTCTAGATAAAAGAGCAAACTGGACTTGGATAGAAGTTCCGCTATTTGAAGATATCTGGATAGATGCACAAGATCCTGTTCTTCCAGGATATGATCAAATCTCAATTACTAATACATCAAGTGGACAATCGATTGATATTACTAATTTAATTTTGCCTTCAAATAATATGATTGAAGTCAAGCTAGAGGATTGTTTTGATGCGTTAACTCATATTGATAATGTTGATCTTCTCTATTTTTATC
>JACNFI010000259.1 GCA_014384665.1 Candidatus Cloacimonadota bacterium | reverse complement strand
AGAGGTCAATATAGACTGTATATAATCCTTTAGTTCTCAAATTCTCTAAAGCATTCATAATAAGAGAGGTTTTCCCATATCGTCTGGGAGAAATAAGGAAGATGCGTTCGCAATCCTCAAGATCTCTGGTAATTTCACAAAGTTCTTCTTTACGATTTGAAAAATTTTCTCCAGTAACTGCTTCACCATATACGAATGGATTTTTCATCTAAAAATTCCTTTACCACAAAGGTTCATCCTTCGTCCCGATTATATCGGGACTACGGAGAATGGACACAAAGGCACGAAGAAGATTTATTGTATATACAAATATCCTTTTTATGAGCATTATTTTATTTCTTATTAAATTATGTCAATATACATAATGTAGATATGCATAAAATTCAAGTGAACTCTGATCTCATAAACTCGCTTTTTCTATTTCAGTACCCGGAAGAATCCAGGGTGTTGTTAAAAAAAATTATTAAAATTTGTATCAACTTTTTATCCTACAACCTTCCTCAAAAACTGCCCAGTATAGGATTTTTTGTTTTTTGCAACTTCCTTTGGTGTGCCGATCGCAACTATTTTGCCTCCTTCATCCCCACCTTCCGGACCTAAATCAATAATATAATCTGCACATTTTATCACATCAAGATTATGTTCAATTACAACTACAGTGTTACCTTTGTCCACAAGACTGTTTAGAACTGCAATTAATTTTTTTATGTCATGAAAGTGTAAGCCTGTCGTAGGTTCATCTAAGATGTAAAGAGTTTTTCCAGTGCTTGTTTTGCTTAATTCACGAGATAGTTTTACCCGTTGAGCTTCTCCGCCCGAAAGAGTGGGAGATGGCTGACCAAGTTTAATATAATCGAGCCCTACTTCACACAATGTTTGGAGTTTTCTTCTTAATGAGGAAATATTTTCAAAGAATTTCAATGCTTCTTGAATATCCATATTCAGGACATCATCTATGTTTTTACTTTTATATTTGATTTGCAAAGTCTCATTATTGAACCGTTTTCCTTTACAGATTTCACAGGTTACAAACACATCTGGCAGAAAGTGCATTTCTATATGTTTTACTCCACTCCCCTGGCAAGCCTCACATCTTCCCCCGGGCACATTAAAGCTGAAGCGACCTGGCTTATATCCTCTTACCTTAGCAGCTGGAGTTGTAGCAAAGATATGTCTGATGTCATCCAGAACTTTTGTATAAGTAGCAGGATTTGAACGAGGAGTCCGCCCAATCGGGTCCTGTGTGATATTGATGACCTTGTCAATTTTGTGGAAGTATAACATATCTTTGTATCTCCCTTCTTTGTGGGAACTTTTATATAGCCGATTCGCAAGTGCAGGATACAAAGTCTGATTGATGAGTGAACTCTTTCCTGAACCAGAAACCCCAGTGATACAGGTAAAAAGTCCGAGTGGAATTTCTACATCTATATGTTTCAGATTATTTTGAGTTACTTTAGTAATCTTAAGAAAGTCTCCGTTGTTTTCCCGATATTTTTTTGGAGATGGGATGGATAACTGATTGCTCAAGTATTTGCCAGTAAGAGAATTTTCATTCTTGATGATATCTTCTAAAGAGCCAGAGGAAACGATTTCGCCTCCGTAAATACCGCCCAAAGGTCCAAAATCCAGAATATAGTCAGCACTTCGTATCATCTTAGCATCATGCTCAACTACTATGACTGTGTTGCCGAGATTTTTTAAACTGATTAACATATTTATCAAGCGTTGGTTATCTCTTTGATGAAGACCAATAGTTGGCTCATCAAGAATATACATCACGCCAACAAGTCCACTACCGATTTGACTTGCCAGTCTTATTCGTTCAGATTCACCACCAGAAAGAGTTGGAGCACTTCTATCCAGAGTAAGATAATGCAAGCCTACATTTATCATAAATTGCAAACGAGCTTTTATCTCTTTAACTAAATCCTCAGCAATAATTTTCTTATTACCTGTAAGATTAAGCGTTTCCATAAATTTTAGTATTTCCCTTATAGACATTTGTGAAAGTTCAACGATTGACTTACTATTGATTTTTGCAAACCTGCTTTCAATTCGTAGTTTTGCACCTCCGCAGTCAACACAAGGCTTCTCACTATAATAGTTTAGATACATCCTTCGCATTGCTTCTGATTTTGTTTCTCTAAAGCGTCTTCCTATTGTGTGCAATAATCCCTCAAAAGGGGTCATGAAATGTCCGGAACTTGAAATTCCATCCCAATCAATTCTAAATCTCTTCCCTCTTGACCCATAAAGGATTACATTTTTTGATTCTTGGCTTAAATCTTTCCATGGAGTTGAAAGTGAGAATTCAAATTCGTCAGATAGTTGCAAAAGTATACTATATCTCCAGGACCTTCTTTTCATACCCATTTCACCCCAATATGCAACTGCACCATCAATTATGGATTTTGATTTGTCCGGGATTAGTTTATCAATATCTAATTCCATTTTTGTGCCAAGTCCATTACAAGTCTTACACATACCAAGAGGACTGTTGAAAGAAAACATCTGAGGGGTTAATTCCGGATAACTGATATTACACTTGGGACAGGCATTCATTTTACTTAAGAGCTGGGTTTTCTTCTCCTTTGGATAGTCAATCATTACAATTCCGTTTGCGAGTTCTAAAGCAATTTCCATTGAATCTGCCAATCTACTATCAATCCCCTTTTTTATAACTAATCTATCCACCACAACCTCAATATTATGTTTGCTTTTCTTATCAAGCACGATATTTTCGTTTATATCACGAATTAATCCATTGACACGAACACGCACGAATCCATCTCTTTTAATTCGTTCAAACACATCCTTATGTTCACCTTTTCTTTCTCTAACGAGTGGAGCTAATATTTGTATACGAGTTCCTTCATGTAAATTCAGTAAATAGTTAATCATCTGGTCTGTTGTTTGGGAACTTACTGGTGAACCACATTTATAGCAGTATTGAGTTCCAACTCTTGCATATAAAACCCGCAGATAATCGTATATTTCAGTAACAGTGCCGACAGTAGAACGCGGGTTATGACTTGCTGCTTTTTGTTCAATTGATACAGCCGGAGAAAGCCCTTCAATGTAATCAACTTTCGGCTTTTCCATTTGACCCAAAAACTGACGGGCATAAGAAGAAAGTGATTCTATATATCTTCGCTGTCCCTCTGCATAAAGTGTATCAAAAGCCAAAGATGATTTGCCAGAGCCACTAACTCCTGTGAACACGATAAATTTATTGCGAGGTAAGGTTACATCAATGTTTTTCAGATTATGCTCGCAAGCACCTTTGATTATTATATTTTTTTTCATCTGAAAACACCTTGCCACAGAGGCACAGAGAACACAGAGATAATTTCTATTTCTTGTTTTATT
>JACNFI010000258.1 GCA_014384665.1 Candidatus Cloacimonadota bacterium | reverse complement strand
GTATTGTTGTTGAGTTTGTCGGCATGTCAGATAATGTCATTCATTGGCAGGTTGGTGGGCTTATCGGAACAGGGGCAGTAAGTACTCGAAATGGCAATGAGACTGGAAAGAATGATATTATATTTGTACTTGAACCCGGTGCTGATGCCGTGCTGAATATTACTTCTACTATAAGATTATCGGCAGGACTCAGCTACCGATTTGTGTCAGGTGTTGATCCTGATAATTTCGATGGTTCTCTAAAAAATAGTGATCTTTCCAATTTTACTGCGAGTCTTACCTTGCTTTTCGGAAGTTTTTAGAAAACATCTACAATCTGGTAGAACCAAGTGACCCAAGGGTCAATTATTGATGAAACGTGTTTTCTTAATATGCGATGGGGTGTGTTACATTTTTTTAACCGAGAATTTCAATTGCGAGGATATAAATCA
The DNA here is from genome assembly GCA_014384665.1 of Candidatus Cloacimonadota bacterium. Taxonomy (GTDB): domain Bacteria; phylum Cloacimonadota; class Cloacimonadia; order JGIOTU-2; family JGIOTU-2; genus JACNFI01. The sequence goes on along the minus strand of JACNFI010000258.1, from coordinate 2,977 downwards.
GTTCAAGAAAAAAGTTACAGGTAAATATTCATTATATTATGATGAAATCACTATACACCAAAAAAATTAGATGAATGCAAGGATAAATTAAATCAGGGATACCCCAAAAATTCGAAGAAGATTCTCTGGATAGCCCATAAATAAAGGGATTGCGGGGATATTATGGTGGAAAATTACTTGTGGATATTCAGTTTCGTTCCATCTACCTTTAACTCTTTTACCATTGTCACCCTGAGCTTGCCTGCATGAGCGGAACGGAGATTAGACTGGTCGAAGGGTCTGTCGTACTTCGATCCGCCTTCATTACATTACGCCGAGACGGGGAACCTCAGTGTGACAGTGCTTGTAGCTATTATGACTATATTCTATTTCTTACTATTACATATAGTATATTCTGTGATTTTATCTAAATGTGTCATGTTTACGAAAAATTTTGGTGGTATGCAAACGGTAAATTAAATTTCTTGACAACCACTCATACAAATAGAGGAATAAGTTATAGAAATAATTTGAAGATTTAGGAAATTATGGAATATTTTATCAGTAAACTAAGGTAATTTAACGAACTCTTCAATGGAGGTTTGAAATGATAAAAAAAATCGCTTTATGGTGCGTGTTTGCACTTCTTCTTATAAACATGCCGTTATATGGGGTTTATCACAAAATTGCGGAGCAGAACTTGTACTATTTCACTAGCAGCATTGCAATGAAAGATAATACGGTATTTGTTGGTACAAATGATGGACCAACTGGAAATCATCCGCTTATGGTAATTGATGTTCAGAATCCTTTTTCTCCTCAAATTATTGGTAATTATGGCGGATTTCAAAATATTAAGGAAATTTGCGTTCACGATACGGTAATTTATCTGGCTCATGATTCCGGGGGGTTAACAATTGGGAATATAACTAACCCAAACGATATTACCATGACTAATCAATTTAATGGTCTGACATTCAACTCAATCAAGGCGCAAGACGATTATGCGTTTGCTGGAACAGACCTGGGATTTATTGTCATGAATATATCCTCTCCTCAAAATCCATCATTAGTTGATACTTTATACACAAATGAGATTTTAGATGTATTTATATATGATAATACTGGGTACGCTCTTACAGAATCCAATGTTTATATCATTGATATTTCAAATCCTAATGAAACGACTATAATTGGAATTTATTCAAGAAATTTTTCTGACCCAGTTTCGATCGTGTACCATAATAATTATGTATACATAGCAGATTGGATGCGTATTTATATAATTAATGTGACAAATCCTCAATATCCATTTCTTGCTGGTAGTCTTTTTCGACCCGGGGTTCCACAAAGTTTATTTATACAAAATGATAAACTATATGCAACGGATCAGGTATTTGGTTTTAGCGAATATGATGTTTCCAATCCAACGGAATTAGTGTTAGTAAATAACTATGTTTCACCAAGGGATGCTGTAGATTGTTGCATGAATGATGATTATGTGTTTATTGCAGATTGGGCTTATGGACTCGATATCATCGAACGTGACGACAGCCCCAATCCATACTTGATACATAATTTTTATGGGGATAATATGATTATTAGTGATTTTTTACAAAAGGGACAATATATCTACTTTACTGATATATACAGTGGGTTGGGTATATTTGATCGCAATAATCCATCAGCACCTCCTATTTTTCCTGCTGGATATTATCTTGCGGGAGGTATTGATGCGTATGGATCATATTTATATGTGAGTTATAGCTCATGGGATGCAGGATGTCCCAATGCTTATATGATATACAAATGTGAAGATCCCCTAGATCCTGAATTCGTAAATCACTTTTCGTGTGATGAATTTTACAATTTACAAATCATTGATGGTTATATGTATATTAATTTTGTTGATCGACTTAGAATTTTTGAGCTTAGCGATCCAGGGAATCCTGAATATTTAGGATATGTCGGAATGTATATCAACGATTATTGTGTTTCTGATTCTGTTATTTGCGCTTATGGATATTGTACCCAAGTTTCTAAAGTATATGGATTGTATCTCTACAATACTTTCCAATCGGGTTATCCAAATGAAATATCCTTTTTAGAATTAAATCATGAAATATTTGAACTGGAGTTATTTGATACAATTGTGCTTGCTGCATATTATAATGAATCATGGTATGGATCGAGTACAGGATTTTATGTTGTAGATATATCAGACCCTGCCTGCCCTGAAATATTGGATCATATTATTGTACATCAAGATGAATCACGTATATTTTTCTCCGGTTTTGGTTCAATACGTTTTGCCAAAAATAATAATACACTTGTAGTAGCGGATAATTCCAATAACCGTTTTATTACCTACGATTGTACCGATTTTGCCAATCTACAAATTAAGGATGAATACTGGTGGAATTATAAAACGACTGGTATAAGTTTCAATAACAACGAACTTATAACCTGCAATTTTGGGAATGGCATTACCGTGCTGGATTGGACTGATAATCTGGGCGTAGATGATCCTCAAATATCTGATTTAGGTTTTGCCATAAAAGTATTTCCAAACCCGATTTTTTCATCAACAAATATTAGTTTCTCTATCAAAGAGACGGGTAACATAAAAATCACCTTGTATAATATCAAAGGTCAGAAAATTATCTCAATTATAGATGATATGTATATGCCCGGAGAACACACAATTGAATGGAATGGAAGTTCATTTTTAAATAATGGTTATTCTTCAGGTGTCTATTTGATGGGACTTGAAAAAGATGGTGTGGTGCTAGATGTGCAAAAAGTCATTTTGCTGGAATAAATGTTAGGGACGTTTATAGATTTTTATTGTTCAAAAAAACCAAAAGCCCACAAACGAATGTGGGCTTTTATGTAATATGAGCGTGTAAAAAAAATTACTTCTTTACGTCCCGCGATTTTGCATAATCCTTTTGCAGTTTATCAACTAATCTATTCGCTGCAAACTCAGCCATGTGGG
>JACNFI010000257.1 GCA_014384665.1 Candidatus Cloacimonadota bacterium | reverse complement strand
ATCCCTTGCAGAAAATTCTCGTCCCTTAGGATTCATAGTGAATCAGATAAAATGCCTACAAAAACCCAACACCCAATACCTTTCAAAAATCGAAGACTGAGAGAATATTATGGAAATACTAACCAAAATTAAACAGCCTGAAAGTAGAAAATTAGAATTCAAGGAAAGATTTCCCGAAAAATCAGATATACTAAAAACAATAATTGCTTTTTCTAATGGAGCAGGTGGGGATTTGATAATAGGTGTATCCGATAAGGAAAGAGATGTTGTTGGCATTAAAAATCCCCTTGAATTGGAAGAAAAAATCTCTAATATGATCAATGATTCTATACATCCGCAAATTGTTCCATATATTTATTCTATGAATATTGAAGGTAAAGTTATATTGGTCATACAAGTATTACCCGGCAACACCACACCATATTTTCTAAAGTCCAAAGGACTTGAAAAAGGTGTTTATATTCGAATTGGTTCGAGCAACAGGTTGGCGAATATAGAAATTATTGCTGAACTTAGACGAAAATCATTGGGCGTCTCGTATGATTATAATATTGATAGAACACTGACAATTAATGATTTTGATAGTAAGAGTATCGGTAAATTTTTCAATAAAATCGGAGTCTCAAATCACACATATCGGGATATAATCAAATGGAAATTTATTAATCAGAATAATGGTGACATTTTTCCTACAATTGCTGGCTTGATCTTATTTGGGAAAGAACATTTATTTGATTATGAATATGCAGGTGTAAGAGTTACAAAATTCAAAAATAATACATTAGCGGATATAGAATCTACAAAAGATTTTTATCTTCCAATAATCAGTAACGTGGAAAACATTTTTATTTATGTTCTTTCGTTAATAGGGAAAGAATCTGTTTTGAGCGGAGTAGAAAGAATAGAGCAGACAATAATTCCTCCTTATGCTGTTAGAGAAACGATCGTAAATGCTATCGTGCATCGTGACTATAGCATCAAATCCAATATTAAAATAAACATTTTTTCAGATAGGATTGAAATAATTAGTCCAGGAATTTTATATGGGAATATTGATATAGCCGATCTTGGCTCCGGTTTATCTGAATGCCGTAACAGAAATATTGTAAGAGTTTTCAGAAAGATGAATTTTATGGAGGAATTAGGTACCGGGATTTACCGCATTATAGAATTGTATAAAAATAAAAATTTGCAAAACCCTGAATTTTATGAACAAGGAAATTATTTTAGAGTAACATTACCGCAAATTAAAATGGCTGTTTCCAAAGAGGAAATTATTTTAGAGATAATAAAAAGTAAGCAAGAGGTTTCAGCGTCTTTGCTCGCTAAGGAGTTAAATTACCATCATAATACTATTTTGAAATACTTGCATAAATTGCTAGAGGAAAATAAAGTAATTAAAATGGGAAAGGGTAAAAGTTCCAGATACAAAATAAACCAATCTCACCAGGTTTTATAGTTTCTCACATGCATGGGAGAAAAAATGTGTGAATGGGAGAGTGAGTGACAAGCAAAACGAACGAAAAAAAATAGAACACAGATACACGCAGATTTAGCAGATCCTCGCTGATTAGAATAAATAACAACAAATAAAAAGAATCTCCCAAAACTGATTGTCATTCTGGAGCGCAGCGCAGCGGAGCGAAGAATCTCCCGAGAATTTTAATCAATCCTTTGCAATTAATCCTGGTCCCTTAGGATTCCTAATGAGTAGTATAAACTCCGCGAAGAATCTCCCAAGAAAATAAATTGTCATTCTTGAGTGAAGCGCAGCGAAGCGAAGAATCTCCCAAGAACGTTGTTAAATCCTCCTACACTGTGGAATCTTATTTATTTCACTGTTGTTAGTTGCAAATAATATGCCAACGAACGTTAAAGAACAATGAAAACAAGAAAAAGATAATTAAGGTTATGTATGCAAAATCTTTTGGATAGAATTAAAAAAGGGGAAAATCGCACTCTTGAATTTAAACGAGAAGTACCGGATTCACTTCATAACATTTTAAAAACCATTGTGTCTTTTGCCAACAATGCCGGTGGAGATATTCTTATTGGTGTAGATAATAATTGTAATGTTGTAGGTATAGAAGAGGATACATTATTTCTTGAGGAGCGAATATCAAACTCTATTCATGATAACATTTCTCCCATTCCTTCAATTTACTATAAAGTAGTAAATATTGAAGATAAACAGATATTTAATGTTAAGGTATTTCCTGGTGTGCAGAAACCTTATTACTTGCAAAGAGAAGGTTTAGAAAATGGTGTTTATATCCGCATAGGTTCATCTAATAAAAAAGCTGATTCATCCATAATAAGTGAATTACGAAGACAAAATCTCAATCTAACTTATGATGAAAAAGTATATCATCAACAATCTTGTGAATATCTTTCAAGGGCGCTTTTAAAAAGTTTTGCAAATAAATATGGAGATGCAGAGAGAGCACCTCTTGATATCCTGATAAGAGATAAATATGTACAAAAAACAAATAGCAGCTGCTATCCCACTGTTGGTGCTGTATTATTATTTTCTGAAACATTACTACCTGAATTTGAATATGCCTCGATTACTATAAATCAATACTATGGAGCTGATAGAGCAAACCTGGAATCGACAATTCAGATAAAGCACGGATTGCTAAAGATTGTTCCCATTGTGATCAATGAATTGAAAAATATTCTTTGGATGAATATAAAGATCAAAAAAATTGAGAGAGAGGATCAATTAGAAATACCGGAGCTTTCAATTAGAGAAGCAGTTATAAACGCAATTTGCCATAGAGATTATTCGATCATTGGATCGTCTACAAAAATCGATATATTTAATGATAGGTTAGAAATTTTAAGTCCCGGCAATTTACCGGTTGGTATTACTTTGGATGAACTTGGGCAAGGTGCTTCAGAGATTCGTAATAAATTAATAGCAAAAGCATTTAGAAGGTTTGGTTATATAGAAAAATTGGGAACTGGGATTTCCAGAATGTTATCATTGTGCCATAAAGCTGGAGTTCCTCTACCAATTTTTGAAGAACCAGGACGTTATTTCAAAGTAACTTTTTTCAGAAGAAAAGATATAAATATCGAGTTTGAAAATAATATTATTGAACAGATTAAAAAATCAAAAGAGATGAAAGCAAAAGAACTTTCTATTATTTTGAATGTTCATCCAAATACTATATTAAATTATCTAAAAGTGATGATAGATCATGGGATCATAGAGAAAATCGGCAAGGGTCCAAATGTGAGATACAGATTGAAATTGTGAGATTTGTGAGATTGTGAGATAGATGTGAGATGATAGTTTTTTAAGCAACAAAAAAATATTAGCAACGAACCTGTCTTCGTTACACTACGCCATGGCAGGCAAAACGAACGAAAAAAAATAGAACACAGATACACGCAGATTTAGCAGAT
>JACNFI010000256.1:10146-17606 GCA_014384665.1 Candidatus Cloacimonadota bacterium | reverse complement strand
CTTGGCGGTGGCATATTAGGATAAAGTCTGCCTATGTAATAAGCAATATGAGGATTGTCAGAGTTATCAAGGGCAAGCGACAAATAATGTCTATGTTGATTTAATAAATCAGGATCAACAACCTCTATCGCCCATTCATAGGCAACAATTGTGCCTGAAAGAATGAGAACCATAACTGCTAAAACGATTGTTTTCTTCATGATACTCTACTCATTTATTTTAATATTACACATTTCTTAGTTTCACTGAAATTTCCAGCAGTAATGCGGTAGAAATATATACCGGAACTTATATTTTCCGCATTCCAGACAACAGAATGATTGCCAGCTTGTTGCTCCTTATTTACCAGAGTTTCTACTAATTCACCTTTGATGTTATATATACTTAGGGATATTCTGGATGGTTTTGAAAGTTTGTAAGAGATTGTAGTTTGAGGACTGCGTCCGGCACCTGACGGATTAAAAGGATTCGGGTGATTCTGGTAAAGAGTTGCTATCTGTGTTTCATTACCAACAGGATAGTTTGGTTCCTGAATTCCAGTAGAAATAGCTGATGCATACATCAAATTAGTTAAATCGCCAAGAAAACTGATGTGTGGATAATCAAAACTATCAAGCGCTAAAGAAGTCTCTACAGGAAAAGAAGATCCTGTAGGCACAATTTCACTTGTCCAGGCAGCGCCATCCCATTCCACATAACATAATTCACCACCTTGACCATGATGACTAATATGTGGGTAGCCGTAACTATCAAGTGCAAGTGAACTATACCAGCCGGCATCACCATAATCAACTGTTTCGATCTGCCAGTTTGAGCCATCCCAATAAGCGTATTTTAAAGATTCTATGCTGTATTCAAAATAACTGATATGAGCACGATCTAAACTATCGAGTGCGAGTGATGTCTGATAACTACCAACATTCCCATTGGAATCAACTGTCTCAATCTGCCAGTTTGAGCCATCCCAATAAGCGTATTTCAAGCTCCAGGTGTTTCTATCATGGTAGCTGATGTGTGGATTGTCTTCCTGGTCAAGACAAAGGGACGCGTAGAGACCACCTATGCTAAGCGTATCTATAGTCTGGAATTGCCACGAGGAGCCATTCCAGTTTGCATACTTGAGCTTCAGGTGCCACCCATCGGTCCAATCACAGTAGGCAATATGTGGATATTCATTACTATCGAGCTGTAGGGATGCATACCTGCCTACATTTCCCTGGCTATCAACCGTTTCAATTTGCCATGCCGAGCCATTCCAGAAGGCATATTTCAGGTTACCTTGATTGTAATTATGATAAGCGACATGCGGATAATCATTTTCATCAATTACAATCGAGATACTGTTAGTGGTATTGGGAAAAGTTCCTATCATATCTATGACCTGTATTTCCCAGGTAGAACCATTCCAGAAGTCGTATTTAACCTGACCATTTGTCCTATCGCAATGAACGATATGTGGATAGCCTTGTGAATCAAGTGCAATTGAACTGAAGTGACCAACATCTCCGTCACTTTCTATTGTCTCAACCTGCCACTCATAAGCTACTATTGCTCCTGAAAAGCCCAGAAGCAAGACTGCTAAAAAAATAACTTTTTTCATTATACTCTCCTTTTTTTATTTTAATATTACACACTTCTTTGTAGTGTGATAATTACCTGCAGTAAAACGGTAGAAATAAATTCCTGAACCGACTCGATTACCATTGGAGTCTCTGCCATTCCAGATAGCAGAATGTTTTCCAACTAGGAGTATTTCATTAACAAGTGTTTTCACTTTCTGTCCTTTGGTGTTGTATACATTAAGAGTTACAAACGAGGACGTTTGTGTTACAGAAAAACTGATTGTTGTCTCCGGGTTGAAAGGGTTGGGGTAGTTTTGATGTAAAAAGACTTCAGGCGTTTGGACAATTACATTGTCATCTACATCAACATAAGGTGGAGCTCCGTATTCGTAAACTCCCATATCTATGATAGCACTTCCATTCCCATCTCCATCCCAGATACGCATGTTGCCAATTATATCCCATGGTGGTAGGAAAAGACCAGTTGTATCGGGTGTTCCTGCATCGATACAGGGAGAATCTTCCAGAAGCGAATAAGGATGTTCTCCAGTTCCGACAAATAATGGGTCTTCATCTATGTTGCCTTCCAACCAGTAAACTGTGCCGTTATTGTTTGTTACAATTCCAGCTTCTCCACCTTGAATATCTGAATAAGAAATTGTGATTGAATTAGGGTCATTTTCTTCATAAAAATAAACCTCTTGTGGAATATCATTCCACATAATACAATTAACTAAACTTGGACTTGAATTAGCCCGGCAGCAAATCCCCCCACCTCCATCTCCAGAAGAATTACCTGTTATTGTAACATTTACTAAACTCGGACTTGAATTATTACAGTAAATGCCATCACCATATCCATTCGAACAATTCTCGTAAATAGAAACATTCTCAAGAATGGGATTACTGTTATGCGTACAAGATAATCCACCACCATATTCTAATGCCGTATTATGTGATATGATAACATTGCTTAAAGTAGGAGATGAGCTATTAATTGCTATACCACCACCAGCATTATTTACACTATTATATGATATCGTAACATTTTCAAAATTTAATTCTGAACCAAATGAGCAACTGATACCACCTCCATCATTATCTGCTTCATTTTCACTTATTAAAACATTCTCCAAATTCAAAGTAGATGTTTCACGACAAAAAATACCTCCACCATACCAATCGGAAATATTATTTATTATGCTTACATTTTCCAAAATTGGATTACAATAGTTATGGCAATAAATACCGCCACCCCAGAAATCAGCAAAATTATTTGATATTATCACATTATTTAAAATTGGTGATGATGAATAACGACAGCATATTCCTCCTCCGTAAGAAGCATTATTATTCGAGATTGTGACATTTTCTAAAATTGGTGAGGAATTTGATATACAATAAATTCCGGGTCCAACATTGTTTGTTATCATAATAGATATTAATATTGGACTGGATTCGCTACAATGAATTCCTCCACCGTCATAGCCAAAATTATCAGTTATCAGTAAATTTTCCAGAGTCGGATTTGAATTAGATTTACAAGTAATTCCTCCCCCAAAACTTTCAGGATAATATTCACCATGTCCATTTGTAATAGTAAAACCAATTAAAATTGCAGTAGTATCTTCTCCATTTTCAAATGTAACTACACTTCCAATCTGATTCCCATCTATAATCGTCTGTGAAATATATGTTGTATCTTGAGTCGTAAGAAATAATGAAGCAACAGTAATATTTTTACCATTGTAGTTGATATTTTCCACGTAAGTATCTGGCTGTACAAGAACAGTATCGCTATCTACAGAAACATCAATTCCCTGTTGTATAGTTGGCTGGTCAGCAGGAACATTGATAATTGTAGCATTTGCTATAGTATAAATAAGGATGAATAAAATTACTACTGGAACTATTTTATGGTTCATCTCTCCTCCTTGTTTTCTTAAAATTACTTCATCAAAATCATTTTTTTCGTGTCTGAATATTTCCCTGATTTGAGCTTATACAAATAAACTCCTGAAGCAACGGGTTTGTTATTTTCATCTTTACCGTTCCAAACTACACAATTAGGATTTCGGATTTCGAATTGCGGAATTGAGAATGTTCTAATTTTCTGTCCTTTGATATTAAAGATTTCAATTCGTGATTTTTCGTGTAAATTCGTGGTTTCAAAATAAATCGTTGTTGATGGACTGCGTCCGGCACCTGACGGATTGAACGGATTAGGATAGTTTTGATGTAAAGAGAAAATGGCAGGAACTTCTACTAATTCATCATCAGTTCCAACGGGATCTGTCTCAGTTTTTATAAGATAGACATCCCACAGACCTGCTCCGAATGAACTGGCATATCCCACAACAATGTATCCACCATCGGATGTCTGTTGAACTGCCTGTCCTTCATCCCAATATTGACCACCATAAGTGCTTGTCCAGAGTGTAATTCCATTTGCATCTGTCTTTATTAGATACACATCGTAACCACCTGCTCCAAATGATTTTGTATAACCAGCAATTATGTATCCTTCATCATCAATTTCCTGAACAAACGAACCGGCATCTTGATTTGTCCCACCATAAGTTCTTGTCCAGATAGTATCACCATCTGCATTGGTCTTAATTAAATAAACATCTCTACTGCCCGCACCAAAAGATTCGGTATGCCCAACTACAATGTAACCTCCATCTGTGGTTTGTTCAACTGAATAACCTTTATCATCATCTGTTCCACCATATTTCTTTGTCCAGAGTGAATCACCATTGGTATCAGTGTTTATAAGATAAACATCCCAATGATAATCCTGCCCGCATGGAGTTACTGTCCATCCGGCAACAATATATCCATTATCATCTGTTTCTTGAACAGAATACCCACCATCATAGTAGTCACCACCATCACCATAAGTTTTTGTCCATAAAGTATCGCCGTTTGCATCTGTTTTTATAAGATAAAGATCATACCACGCTCCTCCTCCAAACGACCTTGTATGACCGGTTATAATGTATCCGTTATCAGATGTTTGTTTTATGAAATACCCGGAATCATTTAGACTGCCACCATAAGTCCTTGTCCATAGAGTATCACCATTTGAATTTGTCTTTATAAGGTAAACATCTTCACTACCAGCACCAAAAGAAAATGTGCGTCCTGCAATAATATATCCGTTATCAGAAGTCTCTATAACCGACCTACCTTCATCATAATCTTCTCCACCATAAGTCTTTGTCCATAGAGCATCACCATTTGAATTTGTCCTTATCAGATAAACATCATACCAACCTGCTCCAAATAATTTTGTATATCCTGTTATGATATATCCTCCGTCGGAAGTTTCTTGAACTGAGTAACCTGTATCATCATTTGTTCCTCCAAATGTGCTTGTCCACAGAGTGTCTGGTGCTTGAGAAAATCCAAGGACGGGTAAAATTAAAAAAAAGATAACAAAAAATAAAGTCTTCATAAATACTTCCTTTTAAGAAAGGCATTTCTGCCCTTACTTGAGATGATTCTCTTTGTCATATTTCTCCTTCTTGCTTTTTATTTGGATTCTGTTTAACCATTGCGAAGGTTAAAACCATTCGCAAGGTTAGAGACTTTATGAAAAAAGACCTTGCTGATTTAGAAACACTTGCCTTTGTATCATCTTCGGATTAAAATTCATTTTAGCCAGTTTTTTAACTGATGAGTTTAGTTATTATCTATGCTTTTAGTATGCAAGGACAGGATTACTTCCAAAATAATAAGCCATAATTTTCCCGGCTATAGGAGCTGCATCTGCTGCACCTGAACCGCCATTTTCAATAAAAACAACCACTGTTATCTCTGGATTTGGTAAAGGAGCTATTGCAACAAACCATGCATGAGTATCACCTTTGTAATTTTCTGCTGAACCTGTCTTCCCACCAACTCTAATCCCAGAAATGCGAGCCATTCCACCAGTTCGTCCTTTTGCATTGACTGCTGCATCTAAACTGTGCTTAAGAAATTCAATAGTCTCTAACTTAATAGGAAGTTTATTTTGTTTGTATTGAATTTTTTCTTTTTTACCATCACAGAGCATATAATCAACAAAATGTGGTTGTAGTAAAAACCCGCCATTAGCCAAAGCAGAATAAAATCTTGCCATTGAAAGAGGAGTTACAAGAACCTCTCCTTGACCTATCATTAAATTGAGAAGATTTCCGCGTGTCCAACCAAATTTTCCATAATTTTCATTATACCATTCCGCTGTAGGAAAAAATCCTGCTCGCTCTTCATAAAGGTCAATATTAGATTTACATATAATTCCACAGGCCTCTACAAATTCATAGAAATCCTCAAGATTTATCATCTCCCCCAGTTTGTAGAAGTATGTATCACAGGATTCTCTGATTGCATCCAGTAGATTTACAGGACCATGCCCTTGTTTTTTCCAACACCCAAAAAATCTACCACCATACTCTACACCTCCCTTGCAATCAACTAAAATTTTATCTGGCTCAACAAGTCCTTTCTCAATAGCATAAGCTGCAACTAATAATTTGAAAATTGAGCCAGGGGGGTAGGTGGCATTACAAACCTTGTTCAAAAGGGGTTTATTCTTATCACCAACTATACTTTGCCAGTATTGGGCATTCATTCCTGAAACAAACTTGTTTGGGTCATAAGTTGGAGTGCTCGCAGCAGCAATAATGCCACCTGTTCTGCAGTCCATAACAATAGCCGCACTTGATAAATCCTGAGGAAGTAATCGTTCTAATTCCCTTTGTAATTCTTTATCTATGCTAAGCACCAAATCTGCCCCTGATATTGAGGGCTCAGAAAGGTCTCCTCTTGTTAATCCTAAAGATCTGCCAGATGCATCAACCTGCACTATATCAAATCCTTTTTTGCCTTTTAATTCCTTTTCATAATACTTTTCTAAACCAACTTTACCAATATAGTCAATTCTATCATACTCCTCCTCTTTGAGGAGATGATATTCCTCGGGTGACATTTTACCTACATATCCTAAAAAATGACTCTTTAAAAGATAATTTCTCCTGCTTTCTGGCTTCACAATTATTGAGGGAAAAGAATCTATATGTTCCTCCAATTTTATAGCAGTTTGTAAATCTACTTTCTCGGCAACCATAATAGGAGCAAACTTAATAAACCTATGCTTATGGATTATATCAAGTATTTTCTCTTTTGTTATTGGTAGATTTGCTGATAAAAATTCCGCCATCCTTTCTTCATCATTAATTTTTTTAATATCAATGTAAACTGCTAAAGAAGGGACATTCTCTAATAAAGGTTGTAAATCTCTATCATAAATTATCCCTCTTTTTGATGGCTTCTTTAAGATTCTAAAATAATTTTTCTCTGCAATTTCATCATAACTTTTACCTTCAATTACTTGAATTTTAAATAGAGAACCAAGTAAAATCAAAAAAATGATTGCAACTATAATTAAGTAATAATCTTCTTTTAGTAATTTCTTAAATATCACTTCGTACTCTTTATTGAAATCTGCAAATTATCAATTAAATATAAAAAGAAAATAATTATAATACTATAAATTGAGTTATAAAATATTAAAAGGAGTATTTTAAAAATTGGAATTGACTGGGATTTAATAAAAATCATAAACATTAAATCGCTAAATAAAAAATAAATTATGTTCCCTAAAAAAATCAATATTAACAGAAAAATTTTCTGCTCACGATTAATCTTGGTCTTTAATTGCCCGTATAAGAATGCAATAAGAACAAATAACAAAGAAGATATCCCAAAGGTTAGTGGGTTATTCAAGTCTAATATCATCCCAAGTATAAAACCAAGAATTAGACCCGTGATATTGCTTTTTGTTAAACTATAATAAATAATCACTGGAATCAAAAGATTTGGTATTGTGTTTCCAATCCCTAAACTAGAAGC
>JACNFI010000256.1:0-9840 GCA_014384665.1 Candidatus Cloacimonadota bacterium | reverse complement strand
GTTATTGATTTTATCTTTTGGCAGATTTCATCCGCATACAATGGGCCCTTGATTACAGTTTTATCATAAGGCGGGACTGATGATGTATGAGCCGCATCAATAAGAGCGGCTTGTTTCCCTGCTATTTTATAAAAAATACCTTTAATACCAATTAATTTCCCCAAAAAACCAACAATAGATGCAACAATTATTCTCAAATGCCCACATTCATCTATTGCACATTGCATACTTGTTTTTGAACGAAGTCCAATACCATATTTAACCTTTCTAACTCCTCTCCATAATAATTTTGCTAAAAGTCCAACTTTTATCTTATTTTCATCAATTGCTCTACCTTGAGTTATTGCAACCGGACTTTCACTTATAACAATTATATCGTTTTTCTTTCTAATGCCTTCAGTATACTGTTTCACTATCTCAACAATTTTATCTTCAGGGGTAAGAATTTTTGTTTTTATAGGATGCCGTAGAAAAATCCTATTATCAACTATCTTCTGTGAAATACTATTGCTCATATACAGTAATTATTGCAACATCTTCAAGGTTAGCAAGATTTACAAAGGGGGATATTCTGGCTTTTGTAAAAAGTCCTTCACTTGTTTGTTCAATATTTATTATCTTGCCAAAAGGTATTTCCGGTGGAAAAATTGAACTTAACTTTGAAGTTACAATCTTATCACCCAATTTAATATCACTACCAACTTTTATCTTTTGCAAATATATCTTTCCATCTAGATCTGTTCCAACAATGCCATGGATTCTGCTCCTGCTATCTAACCCACCCATACGGAAATACTTACTGCCAAATGTCTGCACAACTGAATGGGTTGGGTAAACAGCTATGGTTTTCCCAACTAAACCTTGAGTAGAAATAACTGGCAAATTGATTTTAATATCTCTGTTCTTACCAGCATCAATAATCAAAGTTTCATAATTCAGAAAAGAACTTGTGCCAATAATTCTTGCAACTTCAATTTGTAAATTTCTTTTATTCTGAATATCAAAAATATTAGATAACCTTGCACTTCTTAAGATTTCTTCCTTAAATTGTCTGTTTGCGGATTGCAGAATAAAAAGTTCCTTTTTAAGTTCCAAATTCTTTTGAGAAAGTTTTGAAAGGCTTTTAAAATAGGAAATGCTAGCAGTATAGGGGAGTAAGAAGTACTTTCCAACTAATTGAGCTTTAGTTATTCTGTCTTCTGTATTTCCAGCTATAAAAATTAGTGATATTATTAAAAATATTACAAAAATTATATTTTTTCTGTTAAACATTATTATGCCTATAATTTCTTTTTTATTATTTGAATAATTTGGTACGGATATAGATTTAAAAAATTAATTTATATAAATTTAATTGTAAAATAGATAGTCAATATTTTTATCTGGATATTGTATTTACTTTATATAATAGTGCATTTGGCAGTGAGTATACTCTACTAATAGTTTGGTATGATTTATAAAAAGTTTTAATGAATCAGAAAATATGCTACAAAGCACTCCTTCGTCCCGAATATGGGGCTACGGAATGTAAACTTTCCTGAACTCCATAGTTTCAACGAAGTAGGACCTGTTCTCCGTAGTTTTAACGAAGGAGAAGCATCTTTCTTGCAACTGAATTTTTACCATAACTCAATTTATAAAAATACACCCCAGGACTTACTTTATTCTCATACTCATCCGTGCCATCCCAGACTATATCTTTTCTAACCCAGAAGTTATCTGGAACTCCATTGTATCTTTTGATGAGTTGACCACGAATATTATATATTGATAAAGTGTATTCATTCAAATGTTCATAAGATGCAAGGATAAAAGATATTGTTGTTTTTAATCTAAACGGATTTGGATTATTCTGGAAAAGTTCAAAGATAAATAATGGATAATCTGGCTCATCTACTTCATATCCCTGCCACTCATACGCTCCCATATCTATTGTATCATTGAATATTCTTGGATTGCCTGCTAAATCCAACTCTGGTAAGTTTAGCCCTGTAGTATCTGGGGTTCCGGCATCTATGCAAGGAGAATTGCCCGATAAAGCATAAGGATAATCTCCTGTTCCTACAAATAGAGGGTCTTCATCTATATTGCCTTCAAGCCAGTTGACAATATTTACTCCATTCTCATTGTATATTCCATCTTCACCATTTTTTATGTTACAGTGGCTTAAATTTAAAGTATAAATATATCCAATACTAGAAAAATCTGGTAACTCTATTTCATAATCTGTACTATCATTCATAATTGTATTTATTATATTTTTATTCCCATAGGAACATAGTGTTGCTAATTGAGAGGAATTTCCAGCAAATGTGCAATTAATAATATTATGGAATATATCTGTATCTATATTACTCCCAACTGATATAGGGGCTTCTACTGGAGAGTAGTTGTTAATAAAAAGGCAATTTTTAATATCTATTGTAGGTTCACAAAACTGCCCATTAAAAGCTGCAAATGTGCGATAGTCATAATAGGCAGTGACGCTTGAATTAGAAAAAATGCAGTTTTCAATTTCTAAACTATCTCTTACTACTGCATAAAAATTTGAATACCAACCAGCCATTGGTTCACCTGTTGAATGATTATTATCTAAAATACAATTAAATAATTTGGCATTTACTTTGCCATCTAGACATATTCCGGCACAGTCTTCAGCAATATTGTTTCTCAAAATTACATTTTCAAAAATTACATTATATACTTTGTAAAAAAAAGTAATTCTATTATCAATACTTACACAATCTTCAATAATTAGATTTCTCAAGATAATATTATCACACATACCTAATGATATAATTCTATAAATTTCTTCATATGAACTATGTATTGTAAAATTTTCTATTGAGAAGTTTTTTTTGCTAAACTGAGCTACAATAACTTCTGAAGTATAAGCATCATTCAGTAAAACTGTATTTGAATTTTCACCTATAAGAGAAACATAACTTTTGCAACCAAGAGGAAATATCTGTCCATTTGATCCAGAATAGGTTCCTTCTGCCACAAATACAGTTTTAGGATCAAGACTATCTGATTCAATCTTATGAATAGCCCAGGAAATCGTTCTTAATGGTTCATCTGGTGTAAGTCCACTGTTTGAATCATCACCATCTGGAGATACATATAAATCATGATTTACTGTTTCTAACCAATAATTTTGAATATCAAAGGTAAATTCTCCAGTATGCTGAACATTCTGACAATATTCTGCAAAATAACCTAACGGTTCTAATACAGTAAAGGTATCAACTATCACCTCAATATCTCCAGTATCAACACCTAACATATCGCTTCCTGCTCCTGCATAATTATTATAAATATTACAAAGATTTGTTTCGTCGAATGTTAGTTCGCTGTCATCTCTTACATAGATACCCCCGCCAATACAGGAATAATTATTGTATATATCAACCCCGGATAAATATGCAATAGACATTTCTAATATAATTGCTCCCCCCCCTTCAGCATAGTTATTGTAAAATTTGGAATTAATTATACTTATATTTACTTTATTGTCATCAAAAATTGTGGTATAGGCCTTTATTCCTCCTCCAATATGACCAACATTACTATTTATATAATCTCCAAATCCATTAGTAATTGAAAATCCACGAATAACAGCTGTTTCTTCATTATCAAGACTAATACAACTCCCATTTTGGTTTCCATCAATAATTGTAGAATCTATATAACTTTCATCTCCCGTTGTTAATTCCAGACTGGCAAGGGTAATACTTTTTCCATTAAAATTAATATTTTCATAATAAGTTCCTGGATATACTAATACAGTATCTCCATTTGTAGAAGCATCAATTCCTTCTTGAATGGTGGTATAATCACCTCCTCCGTTTATATCTACGATAATTGTAGCTGCGGAAAGTAAAGAAAATGAGAGAAATGAAATAATACAAATAACCATCAATAATATGTTTTTATTTATAATTTTTTTCCTTATCATCTTTTCCTCTAAACTCATTTTAATTGTCATTCTGAAGGAGCAAAGCGACTGAAGAATCTCCAATGGGATTTTCTAAAATATAGTTATGAGATTCTTCACTTTCACCCTCCGCAGTAGTAGTTCTACTGCTACGGAGGACGGGCCGTTCAGAATGACAAATTATTGTAGGTAGGTGCAAGTTCTCATCGCGTCCGAGGGGAATGCACCTACCCATTTATTTACTTCTTTAACGAAGTAGGATTTTTTCTACTTCCAGATACATCGGGGTTAACGAAGTAGGAGCATCTTCTTAATTATCGTATTATTATCTGTCTCTACCTTGTAGAAGTAAATTCCATTGGAAATAGGTCTTCCTGCTTCATTCTTTCCGTCCCAGGTAGATGTATATGTTCCTTTTGCATACTTTCCGGTCACAAGTGTTTTAACTTTTTGTCCTTTGATATTATAGATGGTTACATTAACATCAGTTTCTTGAGGAAGTGTATATTGTATGGTTGTGTTATGGGTAAACGGATTGGGAGAGCTTTGAACTATAAGATGTTCTGAAATATTTATACTTTCATCTCCTTTAAAGGATACCAGGTAATAATCTCTATATTCATCTGATAGGATTTTTCTTTTTTCTTTTATCATTGTTTCTGGATTGAATACAAAGTAATCCTTTACAACATCAGCACTTGCGGAACTTCTATCGCTGTAATACATTTCAAATTCAATCTCGCCTGAATTTCCATCAAGGTAAGCATTTATTTGAGTTAGTGTATCTTCAACAATTGCAGCTCCCTTACATTCTCCTTCCACTAACACACCTATTTCATCTGGCAAATCTTCAGGTTCAAGTTCTACAAAGATAGGGGTATAATCCGCGTGTTCTTCATAGCTGAAGTTTTCAGCTTTTCCACGAACATAAGGCTCTACAGATTCTGTATTAGTATTCCATACAAATGAACAATCATCATAACATTTCACAATAGCCATATCTCCGTAACTTAAAGTGGGTCTTCCAGAAGTTCCAATCCATGTATCTGGTCCAACTCTAACCATTGTCCAAAACTGGGTTTTGATATAATACAGATTATCCCAAATTCCTATGAAAGCATGCTCAACTCTTACTGTTCGTTCTATAAAATAACCAACCCAGTTATCTTCTCCATCTCCAAGTAAGAAAATTTCTGTATCAGGATCTTCAAGAAATCCAGATATTTCTAAATTGACAGGTTCTTGCAAACTTTCACTCATCTTGAATTTATAACCCTGTGGACTGGTAAAGATATGGTTCAAATTTGTCCAATATTGACCATTCCATTCAATCCTTTCTATATCACCACCTTCTAATGGTTTCCACTCAACATGGTGTAAGATATAGGTATACAAAATATCAGCTAACATATATCCAGCAACATCGCCTTCATCATATAAATCATCCAGCACGGGAAAGCAGAGCCATTTCCAGCCACCATTTGTATTAGCATCAGGTAATTCCCATTTGTCGTAATTGTGTTCAATAGCAGGAATGGCACCCATATCTGGAGGGGTATTGTCAGCATCCCATTCTGTGTCCGGGTCGCCTGTGTCTATGCAAGGGCTGTGATGTTCTGGGTCCCAAAGGAGTGAATAATTACTATTGAATGGGTCTGAAAATAGTGGGTCATTATCAATATTTCCACCGCCATCAAATACCCATAAAGGTAATCCTCCTTCAACACAGCTATAATAAACATATAATTCATTTCTATCATCATCAGGAAATTCTTGCAAAATACTATAAGTGTTTTCCCAGACAATTGAGTTTATCATATATCCACCAGAGACAGGATTAATAAATATACCGATATAGTTTCTTGCAATTGTGTTATGATTCATTTCAGGATAGCTACCCAAAGATGATCTAATACCTTTACCGTTTTCTTCAATAATATTTGATGAAATCTCAGCATTTGAGTAATCTGTACAGTAAATACCATAGTTCTGATTCGCTGAAATAATATTATGATAAATGATTGGAGAACTGTGCCAACAGAGTATACCGCTCTTATTATTCCTTATAGTATTAAAACCTATTGCAGGCAATCTATATAATCCGCAACTATATTTAATTCCAATCTCATTATCATATATTTCATTATTAGAAATACTGGCATTGGCTTCTATGCATTCAATTCCCAAATTGCAATTTCCAATTTTATTATGACTAATCTGTGGAGATGAGTTGGAACAACTAATACCGTCCACTCCATTACTCTGAATTGTAAATCCTGTTAGAACAGCATCATGGGTTTCTAAATCGCATATACGAACCACCCCATTAGGATTATCACTATCAATAATTGTCTGGGAAATGTATGAGGGATCCTGGGTTGTAAAAAATAAACTACCTACCACTATATTCTTACCATTGTAGTTTATATGCTCATTGTAAGTGCCTGGATAGACTAAAACAATATCTCCATTACTCGCAGCATCAATTCCTTCCTGGATAGTTAGATAATCACCTGTTCCATCCCAGTTAACAATAATTGTTTCAGCGTTCAATATAACAGCACTAATGAATAGTGCAATCAATGTAATTATAAGTCTTTTCATTGTTCCTCCATAAGTATTTTATTTGCACTTTTTCCTACTTTTTCCTCTCACCAAAGTACATGTTTTGAGGTATTCCCCTCACAGCATTAATGTGAAAATTTATAAGAAATTTCTCTGCATCAACAGGAAAACAATAAGAGCACCTTTCTACACGGGGAAAAACCAAAAGAGAAAGACAAATCACCGAATGAATTTGTTCTTGCAAATAACATAGATATATTTCGCATGAGTAGAGAATAATTTAACAGAAAATGTATGTAAAACATTTAATAAATTGGAGTAAGGTGTAAAGGAAACTATAAATGCAAAATTAAAAATAAGCACAGAAATTGTAATTGGAAATATTAAAACATTGTTTCTTTTTACCGATTCTCGCTTTCTCATTTTTATTTTTCCCTTATAATATTATTTGCAATTTAATAAAACTAAAAATTATTTTGTCAAGTTTTTTAGACAAAGATATATCATGCATACCCCCAAAAATTTTAAGTAAATTGGAATTCTAGTTGAATTTTTGATTTTGGCTGTTTTTGATAAATAATTTTTTCATATTTTTTTATGAATTGAAAGCAATATGAGATTACATTAGCGATTCTATAATAAATAAACTTCGATAATTCCTTTAATCTTCTCTTTTTATCCAACATAAAGTAGCTAAATGTCTTTGCAAATATCCATTTCATTGAGTTCATTTTATATAAAAATCCAATAGCAATCCACATTAATGCATTTAAGGTTTTTAACCTCTGGTAAGTCATAACTTGCATAGATTCCCACTTGAAGTCTGATTTAACCTGTCTATGTACCTCCTCAATCTTCCAGCGTATTTTATAACAGTGAAGCGACTTTTGAATAATCTCTTTCTCTGATAGATCAAAATGTGGAAAGGAACTAAACAGATAGAAGAACCCCTTTAACTTATCATTAATCTTATACCGTGCAACTATTAAATTTACCAGAACCAATGTTGGATCTTTTCTTGGATGAGGATCAATGGGTATCTCTACAGAAAGTAATCCGGCTACTATTCTTTCACTCTTTGAACGACCAGAAAATTCATATTTCATATCAGCTTCTTTTGCTACATTTACAAAACAGATCTTTTGACCTTTATAATATAGGTCTCGCTTCGTTCCACTTCTTATAATAAAATCTGCTTCATTATCATATAAGTAAGAAATTACTTTCCTGTCATCATAACCACGATCAAGTGTATATATCCCTTTGTTGTTTGAATAAACCTGAATATCATTTACTCTGTTAAAAAATTTTGTTTTCAATGTCTCATACTCCGTATAATTACTATATAAATCCCGTAGGATGTATATCCAACGGGATAAATCTGAAACAAGAGGCTCAATGGTTAATTCATTATCCGCATATTCATTTACAGCTATAAAATCTAATAAATTATATCCATTGACCCATTTATTTTCACTTCCATCATGAACCTTGCTCATACCTTCCATCTTCTCTGCATACTTCTTCATTATATCACTTGGATCTGGTATAATGATACTTTCTTTTGTAATTTTCCTGCACTGTACCTGTAATAAATTATCTGATAGACTTCTATCAAAACCCCCTTTATCTAAATGATATGACAATCTCTTGCAGGTTTTCTTTAACGATATCTCCTCTTTAAGTGTCTGACTAATCTGTCGAACAATACAAGTCTTACCAGAAAGTATACCAAAAGTAGTTCTTTTGATGAACTTCTGCTCTGGTAAAGTAAATCCTTTAATACTTTTTTGGATATATTTGTGAAATTTTACTTGCAATGTTTTACTTAGTTTTCTTTCTTTGGTATCAATCATAATAAACTCCTTGGACTTCTATTTTTTTTGTATTAATGTTATCCAAGGAGTTTTCTTGTAAAGTAAAATTTCCTTGTAATATATCGTTGAAACCCTATATTCATAATGTATTGATGGAACTCACTTTAAAATTCTGGGGGTATCCCTGTTTTAGACAAAGATATATAGAATAAAAATTATTAGATATTTGGCAACAATATTTTTTGATACTCTTCTAAATTATCTAATATTTTTCCACTTCCCATTACAACGCATGTGAGAGGGTGTTCAACAAGAGTAACGGGTAAATCAATTGTTTCTCGGATTTTTTGGTCTAATCCTTTTAATTGCCCGGCTCCACCAGTTAAAACAACACCTCTATCAGCAATATCTGCTGATAACTCTGGAGCGGTTTCTTCAAAAAGCCTTTTTATAGCATCCACTATCGTTGAAACTGTTTCAGATAATGCCTCACGAATCTCTTCAGAAGATATTTTCATTGATATTGGAAAGCCACTCACAAGGTCCCTTCCCCTAACTTCCATAGTCAATTCATTAGGAAGAGGATAGGCAGAGCCAATTTTTATCTTAATTCTTTCTGCTGTTGATTCACCAATAAAAAGATTGTGTTTCTTCCGTAAAAATGATACTATGTCTTCATCCATTTCATCTCCACCTATTCGTATGGAATTATGGTCCACAATATGAGAGAGGGATATAATTGCGATTTCAGTTGTTCCTCCACCTATATCAATAAGCATATTCCCATAAGGTTCATGAACTGGCAGACCTACACCGATAGCAGATGCAAGAGGTTCGGACACCAGGTATACCTTACGAGCTCCAGCATGTTCGGCAGATTCCTTAACCGCTCTTTTTTCTACTTCTGTAATTCCAGAAGGGACAGCAACAATAACTCTTGGTCTAATCAAAAATTTCTTCTGCTGAGAAAGTAATATTAAATGCCTTAACATTGTTTCGGTAACTTCAAAATTTGCTATCACACCATCTTTCATAGGTTTAATCGCCTTTATCTCTTCAGGTGTCTTGCCAAGCATCTCCTTTGCCTTATTACCAACAGCAATAACTTTCTTTGTCTCTGTTTCTAATGCTACAACAGATGGCTCATCAACAACAATGCCATGACCTTTTAAATATACCAAAGTATTTGCTGTTCCTAAATCAATAGCAACATCATTGGTAATCCAGTTCATTATTTGTTTCCAAAACATCTCTTTGCTCCTTTTTACCCTTCGTCCCAATTAAATCGGGACTAGGAAAGCCCACCTGCCCCGCCTGCCAAAGCTTGGCGGGCAGACAAGCCTTGGGGTGCAGGGATGAACTATGGACGGCAGGGTGAACGGGTTGAAAATCTATAACTTATGTAAAACAATTTTTAAAAAAAATTAAGTTTATAAAAGGAATACAATTATTCAGAAAAAATTTTAATTTAATTGCATAGGAATTTCCTTTTTTTCTGACACATAAGTTTATGGTAGATAA